>JAILDL010000115.1 GCA_024689465.1 Lachnospiraceae bacterium | reverse complement strand
ACGGGTATGAGATCCTGATGATCCTGGACGGGGAACTTTTGCTATATAACGAGGGTGATGCGCAAAAGCTGACCAAGGGGGATCTGGTCCTGCTGGATGAATTTGAGTTCCACCGGGCAAATCTTATTACCCGGGAGGTGTATGACCGTGTGGTCATCAATGTACGTAAGGAGAAGGTGCAGAGCCTTTCGTCACCGAAAACCGATCTGCTTACCTGCTTTAAGATGCGTCCGGATTCCAAGCTGAACATCCTGCATCTGGATGAGGATGAACTGCTTCACTTTGTGACAGGAGCCCAGAGACTGGAGGCTGCCCTGCAGGATCGCCGCTTTGGCGCAGAGATTCTGGCGGATGCCTCTCTTACGGAGATCCTGGTGCAGATCAATCGGATCATGAAAAAGGGAAAGCCCTGGGAGAGAGAGCAGATGATGCCGGAGGTGGTGGCAAAAGCCTTTAACTACATCGAGGCTCACATCGCGGATGATCTGTCCATGGCGGTTTTGCAAAGCGAGCTGCAATACAACGGCACCTATATCAGCCGCTGCTTTAAACAGACACTGGGAATGCCCATCCAAAAGTATATTATCGCCAAGCGGATCTCCGTTGCCCAGAAGCTGTTAAGAGAAGGGGAGACGCCCTATAACGTCTGCTTTCTGGCAGGATTTTCCAATTATTCCAACTTTTCCAGAACCTTTCACCAGCACATCGGCAAGTCACCCAGAGCCTACCGGGACGAAGTGCTGGGCAAAAAATAAAGAGAACCAAAAATAAAAGGAAAAAGTCAAAATCTGCAAAGTTTTAGTTGAAAATGACGTATTAGCCGTCCAATTCTGCATATTATAATCTCTCTTAGGGGAGCAAGGGGGAAATATGCAGAAGGACGGCATTTTTTTCGAAATGCTGGAGTCGGAGATCACCTGTCAGAAAAAGGATATCGGCTTTGGCATTGATGACAGACCACCCCACAATCATGACGGTTATGAAATCATGTTCATGCTGGATGGTGTGGCGATCATGGAGTCGGAGGGAAGAAAACGGGAACTGAACCGGGGAGATCTTGCCCTGATCCGTTCCGGAACCGCCCATCACGGGGAGCCAAGAAACCGCCATCTCTTTGATCGGGTGATCATTAACGTTCAGGAAGCAACCGCCAGAGAGCTGATAAGAGAGAGGCCAAAGGTGGGAAGAAGCCTGGATACCTCCCTGGGAGAGAGCATGTGGATCTGTCATCTGGATACGGGGGCCACCGATGAATTTATGCACTACAGCGATGACCTGGAGGCGCTCTTAAAGGAGGAGGACTTTGGCTGCGATGTCCTGGCCAGAAGCTATCTGCTCAGCATGCTGGTGCTGCTGGAGCGGATCGGCTGGGAGAGTGTGGATCAAAACGATGCTTCCGCCTGTGCAAAGAAGGAACTGGTAGAAAAACTTCAGGTCTACGTTGACCGGCATATCGCGGACGACCTTTCCCTGGGGATTTTTGAAAAGTGCTTTTGCTACAGCGGCTCCTATCTGAGTAAGTGTTTTAAGTCTGTTACTGGAGTGAGTTTGCAAAATTACATCATCAAAAAGCGGGTCAGCCTCGCCAGGAAATACATTGCAAAAGGCGACCACTTAAAGGAAGTCTGCAACGCCACCGGCTTTGGGAACTATTCCAATTTCTGCCGCACTTTTGCGCTGTATACGGGAGAATCCCCCATGGATTACCGTAAAAGGTGCAGCAACTTTTTCTGATCCGATTTCGCAAAAAAACAGGTTCTGTTTTGTGTATTTGTCAAATTATTGCATGTGCTATCGTCACATTGTAAGCAAATAACACAAGAAGAACCTGTTTTTATTTTGCAAAAATACTTCAGGATTGGAGAAACCATGGCACAGACAAATGTGAAACAACGACAGGCAGGATTTGCGGAAAGACTGATCAAGCTCCTCAGACGGATCTGGAACTGCAGAGTCCTGTATCTGATGCTGATCCCGGTGCTGGCATACTACGTGATCTTTAAGTACATTCCCATGTACGGCATCACCATTGCCTTTAAGAAGTACAACGTGTTTAAAGGGATCGCGGACAGCCCCTGGGTGGGACTGGACGTATTTAAGAAGATCTTTGACAGCCGAAACTTCTGGGAAGCGGTACGAAACACCCTGGTCCTGAATCTGTCCACGCTGGCCGTCAGCTTTCCATTTACCATCATTGTTTCCCTGATGCTCAACGAAGTGCGGCATGCCGGTTTTAAACGGGTGACACAGTCGGTGCTGTACCTGCCCCACTTTATCTCCTGGGTTGTGGTAGCAGGGATCGCCACCAACATGTTCAACATGACAAACGGAACCATCAACGTGATCTTAAAAAGCCACGGCATGGATGCGATCCCGTTCCTGTCCCATAACGGCTGGTGGATCTTTACCTACATCGTCTGCAACGTCTGGAAGGAGATCGGCTGGGGCACCATCATTTACCTGGCGGCGCTGACCGGCGTAGATGAAAGCTTATACGAAGCAGCCTATCTGGACGGCGCCACCAAGTTCCAGCGCCTTGTGTACATCACACTGCCGGCGATCAAATCCGTCATCGTGACCATGCTGATCCTGTCCATTTCCAAGATGATGTCCATCGGCCTGGATGCGCCGCTCCTGCTGGGAAACACCAAGGTCAGCAACGTATCGGAGGTTATCAGTACCTACACCTACAACATCGGTATCTTAAGTGCCAAGTATTCGGAATCTACGGCCATCGGTCTGTTCCAGTCGGTATTTAACATCATCATCCTGGTACTGGCGGACTGGTTTGCCAAGGCCATCGGCGAAGACGGCATCATTTAGGAGGAGCAGGATATGACTAAGACAGGTAAATATCATAAAAAAGACAGAGTGACCTTAGGAATGGTCCTGATCTACATCGGCATTGCCCTGCTGGCACTGATCTGCCTCTATCCCTTTGTAAATGTGCTGGCGTATTCCTTCAGTGGATACAACGCCGTGTTATCCGGACGGGTCACCTTTTATCCCATTGATTTTACGGTGGACGCCTACAAGGAGATCCTAAAGCGTCCCCAGCTGTGGCTTGCCATGCGGACCACGGTGATCGTAACTTTGGGCGGAACAGCACTTAGTCTGACGCTGACCACCCTGGCAGCCTATGCCTTATCCAGAAAGGAACTGCCGGGCAAGAACTTCTTTACCGCAGTGATCCTTTTTACCATGTATTTTGGCGGCGGCATGATCCCCACCTTCCTGGTGGTGAAAAATTTGGGGCTGTATGATACGCTCTTTGCTCTGTTTGTTCCCCAGGCAGTCAACGTGTTTAATTTCATCGTTATGCGGACCTTTTTCCGGGATCTGCCGGAAAGTCTGGAGGAAGCTGCCAGGATCGACGGCGCATCCTACTTAGGATGCCTGATTAGGATCTTTCTTCCCCTGTCTGTTCCCATTATCGCCACCATGGCGCTGTTTTACGCAGTCGGGTACTGGAACACCTATTTCGATGCCCTGATCTATATTCAGGATCCCAATAAGTACACCCTGCAGCTGCGCCTGAAGGGACTTCTGACGGGAGATGAGCTGAACAACTCCGCAAACCTGGAGGGTATCGGGACCCAGGTCATGAGCCAGTCCCTTAAGATGGCTACCGTAGCCATATCCACCATTCCCATCCTGGTGGTCTATCCCTGGCTGCAAAAGTATTTCGTTAAAGGCGTGATGATCGGTTCCGTAAAGGGCTGATGATATAGCAAAACCAATTATGATTCAAGGAGGTAACAAATGAAAAAGAGGGTATTAGCAGGACTGTTTGCAGTTTGCCTGATGGCTACATCACTGGCAGGATGCGGCAGCAGCGAAGGGGGAGAAGCATCTGGCGCTGCAGCGCAGCAAACAGAAAGCCAGGCAGACACAGCGGAAAAGACCGTAGAGCAGGAAGCAGCGGAAAGTTCCACTTCTGCCAGCAAGTATCAGACCACCTACGGGTCCAAGATGTTTGACGATGTGACCATTACCGTGGAACTGTTTGACCGTTCCAACGCACCGGAAGGCTCCACCATCACCGATAACCGCTGGACCAAATATGTCAACGAGCAGATGAACAAGGTAGGTATCACCGTAGAGTTCGTACCGGTTCCCAGATGGGATGAGGTAGAGAAGATGCAGACCATGGTGGCCGGCCAGACCGCACCGGATATCACCTTAACCTACACCTATGCCTATGCAGAAGATTACTTTAATCAGGGTGGTATCTGGGATCTGTCCGAGTTTATCGACGGCGATGACCAGGCCCTTAACATGAAGGCCTATATCGGCGATGATACCTTAAACATCGGCCGAAATGCAGACGGCGCACTCTACGGTATCGTAGCAAAGCGTGCAACCACTGCGAAGAGTAACTTCTTCCTGCGCAAGGACTGGATGGATGCACTGGGACTTCAGACACCCACCACACCGGACGAACTCCATGACGTGCTGTACAAGATGGTCCATGAGAATCCCGATGGTCGTAACGATGTTTGCGGTATCGTATGGAACGCATGGAACCTGCGGAAGGCTTTCTCCAAGATCGCAGGAGATCCCATTGAGACCAACATCGCCAGCACCGAGGATTCCATCCAGGATTACTACGATCCCGGTATGAAGGATTACTACCGTTACATGAACCGCTTATACAACGACGGTATCTTAAATCCCGAGTATTACACCTTATCCGAGGATAACTTCAAATCTCTGTTTGTAACCGGCGCCGTAGCCTTTATGGAATATTCCGTAAATGCCAACGTGGACGTACTCCGCGGATCTCTCCTTAAGACCCTGCAGGAGAACGTTCCTACCGCAGACGTGGTTTCCATTCCGCCTCTTAAGAATGTAAACGACGGTAAGCAGTACTCTGCAGCTTACGCTTCCGGCGGTCTGATCGCATTCTGCCCCAAGACGGCAGACGAAGAGAAGGTAGAAGCCTGCATGACCTATCTGGACTGGATGTGCACCAAGGAAGGCGGCTTTACCATCTATCACGGCTTTGAAGGCGAGCACTTTGATTTTGATGGCAATATCCCCGTTGTAAAGGATGCAGAATACAATGCCACCGATAAGGACTGGCTGCGTACCGACCTGTTCCTTACCGGTAACCAGGGCTACTTTGCAACCGTAGATGATTTCAACGCTTGTACCTCCAAGGAAGCACCCGGCTATGAGAGCTATGTAGTGGCCAACTATGAAAATGCGCTGATCGGTACCGTAGATCACGATTCCGTCTATACGTCTCCTTCTACATCGGATCATATTGCGGACCTGACCTCTGTACATGACGAATATGCAACCACTCTGATCACCTGTGCACCCGGAGACTTTGATGCAAACTGGGACGAGTACATAGATGAGTTAAAGAAGGTGGATGTAGAAACCATCATTCAGGAAAGAACTGCATACTTTAAGCAGTGATCCCATTAGGACTGACATTTCCGGCGGGCCATACACCCGCCGGATTTTTCTAAAAAGAAAAGGGACCGGACAAAACGGAACCGGAAACCGGATAAGGAAAAGACATGGAGAATAAACAAGACGGTATGAATTATGCCCCCAAGGGCAAGCCACAGCCGGTGGTAAAGGAAAATGAATTTTACATCGCAGCCATGCATCTGGATCACGGGCACATCTACGGGATGTGCAATGGGCTTACGGAAGCAGGCGCCACCTTAAAGTGGGTGTACGATCCGGATCCAAAGAGGGCGGAGGCCTTTCAGAAGGCATTTCCGCAGGTACAGATCGCAGAGAGCGAAGAGCAGGTCCTTTCGGACCCGGAAGTGAAGCTGGTGTGCGGAGCCGCCGTTACCAGTGAGCGCTACGCTCTGGGACTGCGGGTTATGGAGGCAGGAAAAGACTATTTCACGGACAAGGCACCCCTGACTACCCTGGAACAGCTGCAGGCAGCAAAGGACATGGTGGCAAAGACCGGCCGAAAGTATATGGTCTATTATGGCGAGCGGATCCATGTGGAAGCGGCGGTATATGCAGGCTACCTCATTGATCAGGGGCTGATCGGAAGACCCATTCACGTAGACGGCTTTGGTCCCCACAGACTGGGAGCACCTTCCTCCCGCCCCGACTGGTTCTTTGTAAAGGAAAAGTACGGCGGCATCCTGTGTGACATCGGTTCCCATCAGATCGAGCAGTTCCTGTATTACTGCAAAGAGAAGGACGCCGATGTGGTATACAGCCAGGTAGCCAATTACGATCATCCCGATCACCCGGAGCTGGAAGATTTCGGCGATGTGACGCTGGTCGGGGAAAACGGTACCACTGCCCACCTTCGTCTGGACTGGTTTACCCCGGACGGGTTATCCACCTGGGGAGACGGACGGACCTTTATCCTGGGTACAGAAGGCTACATTGAACTGCGTAAGTATGTAAACGTAGGGACAGGTGACGGCTCCTCCAACCATGTGTATCTGGTGAACAAAGAGGGAGAGCAGCATTTCGAAGTGACCGGCCAGGTAGGCTATCCCTATTTCGGAGACCTGATCCTGGATTGTATCAACCGGACGGAAAACGCCATGACCCAGGAACATGCCTTTAAGGCAGCAGAGTTGTGCGTACGGGCCGAGATGCAGGCAAAGAGGATCGTATAAAGGAGAATGAAATGATAAAAGCAGCAATCGTGGGAACCGGCAACATAGCCAATCTCCACATGCAGGGACTGCTTACCTTTCCCGAGCAAGTAAAGGTGGTTGCCCTGTGCGATATCTATCCGGAAAAAGCGGAAGATATGAAAAAACGGTATGACCTGAAGGATGCCAGGGTATACGAAAACATAGACCGGATGCTGGCAGAGGAAGAAGCCATCGACCTGGTACACATCTGTACCCCGCCATTTGTTCATGCGCCCCTGGCTATTAAGGCCATGGAGCATCATTGCAATGTGATCGTGGAAAAGCCCATGGCAACCTGTATCCGGGAATGCGATGAGATGATCGCGGCAGCAGAACAAAACGGCGTGCTGTTATCCCCCATTGCACAGAATCGGTTTCGGAATCCCATCTGGAAATTAAAGAAGACCATCGAAAGCGGTCTTCTGGGCAAGGTATGCTTTGCGGAGATCAATTCCCTGTGGTGGAGAGGAGCCTGCTACTACGATCTGTGGTGGCGGGGAACATGGGAGAAGGAGGGCGGCGGCCCTACCCTGAATCATGCCGTACACCACATCGACATGCTCAACTGGATCATGGAGGAAGAACCTACCCAGGTAGTTTCCATGATGAGCAATGTATGTCATCCTAATTCGGAGGTAGAGGACATTTCCGTAGGGTGCGTAAAGTATGCAAACCGCTCCCTTGGCCGTATCACCAGCTCGGTGATCCACCACGGAGAAGAGCAGGGACTGTCCATGCAGTGTGAGTTTGGAAAGATCGATGCGCCCTTTGATATCAAGGCGGAAGTGACCATGGAAAACGGCTTCCCCGTATCCGGCGGTAATAAGGAGCTGGTAGAGAAAGTAAAGGCATTTTATGAGAAGATCCCGGATCTGCCCTATGAGGGACATACCGGCCAGATCCGGGATGTCCTTGAAGCCCTTCAGGAGAACCGAAAGCCCTATATTCAGGGAAAAGACGGTAAGCGGACCGTGGAAGTCATTACGGCCTTATATAAGGCAGCGTTTCTGGAAAAGACCGTTTCCTTCCCCATTACAAAGGAGGATGCATTTTATGAATTTGAAGGCATCCTAAAGCATGCGGTGCGGTTTAACAAAAAGGGCAAGAGCGTGGAGAATTTCACGGAACAGAGGATCACGGTAGGAAACTATCAGTAAGAGGGAGACAGAACTATGGACAACATCCGAATCGCCGTGGTGGGCGTTGGAAATATGGGCGGTGCCCATGCGGTGAATATCAGCAAAGGGATGGTTCCGGGCATGGAACTGGCAGCGATCTGCGATATCAATCCGGACAGGATCCGGGAGATGGAGAAGGCCCTGGAAAAGGAGGTACCCTTCTATACGGAGTTTGACCGGCTGCTGGAAGATCATATCGTGGATGCGATACTGATCGCAACGCCGCATTATCTGCATCCCCCTATGACGATCAGGGCTTTGCAGGCAGGCTACCACGTGCTGTGTGAAAAGCCGGCAGGCGTGGACGCATCGGTGGCGGAAGAGATGAACCGGGCAGCAGAGCATTCGGATAAGGTGTTCGGGCTGATGTTCAACCAGCGGACCAATCCGCTTTTTCAAAGATTAAAAGACATGGTGGCAGCAGGGCAGCTGGGACAGATCAAGCATTTTACCTGGATCATCCACAACTGGTACCGGACCCAGCACTACTACGATTCCGGGGACTGGCGAGGCTCCTGGAACGGAGAGGGGGGAGGCGTACTGATCAATCAGTGCCCCCACAATCTGGATCTCTGGCAATGGCTCATCGGCATGCCGGACAGGCTCTGGGCGAACTGCGCCATCGGAAAATATCACGATATCACGGTGGAAGACGATGTGACCATCTTTGCAGAGTACGATTCCGGTGCGGTGGTAAGCTTCATTACCTCTACGGGAGAATATCCCGGTACCAACCGGCTGGAGATCGACGGCTCGCTTGGCAAGGCGGTCCTGGAAGGGGGAAAGCTGACGTTCTCCAAGCTTGCCAGAGATGAGAGGATCATCTGCCGGGAAAGTCCGGAGAGTATGCCCCAGGAAGCATATGAAACCATTGTGTACGAAGAGGAGGAGACCATCGACGGACATCTCCTCATCCTGCGAAACTTTACAGACCACATCCTGCTGGGTACAGAACTGATCGCACCCGGCATGGAGGGGATCAAAGAACTGACCATCAGTAATGCAGCCTATCTTTCCGCCTGGAAAAAGGAGATGGTTCCGATCCCGTTACCTGCCGGCGAATTTACGGCAGCATTAAAGGATATGCAGGAGAAGGAAAAGGCCATGCATCTGGAAAAACAGAAGGCTGGAGGGGCCGAACCCATCGGTAGCGGCGCCTACCAGGACAGATGGCAGGTCAGATGGTGAGAACGATAATTCTTTAACGGTATTTTTGGTTGTATTTATGCCCGTTTCTGTATAAAGTTTTAAGTAGAAGGTATATAAATACGCGCCTATGGGCGTAAGGAAACGGGAGGTAACATGCAACAGGAATTTGGATGGTGTTTCATTGGCTGTGGCACGTTAGCAGACGTAGTGGCAAAACAGATCGTGCCCACCGGACGGCACAAGATCGTAAGCTGCTATACCAGACGCTACGAAGCCGGCAAGGATTTCGCATCCCACTATGGAGCAAAAGCCTATGAGACAGCAAAAGAAGCGATCTGCGCCGAAGGCGTGGACGGAGTCTACATCGTAACACCCCACAGAAGCCACTATGAGTATGCCATGCTGGCCTTAAAATGCGGGAAACCGGTTCTCTGCGAGAAGTCCTTTACGGTAAATGCCGCGCAGGCAGAAGAAGTACTCTCCCTGGCAGAGGAGAAGAAGATCTATATTGCGGAAGCCATGTGGACCTGGTTTTCTCCCATCGGCAATCAGGTGCGTAAATGGGTACAGGACGGAGAGTTCGGCACTGTAAAGAACTGCCTGGTGGATTGCCGCACCAATGCGCAGCACTATGCAAAGCGGGTAACCGATCCTGCCGCAGCAGGCGGCGCGGTTCTGGACATGGGCGTATATGCCACCTATTACCTGTATAAGCTGTTTGGGAAGCCGGACGAAGTCGTCTGTCTTGGCACGGTAAAGGATGGCATCGACTGGTCCGAAGAGATCACTTTCACCTACAAAGACGGCCGAAACTACAAGGCCCTTGTTTCCATAAACGATGAAGGTGTGACCACCAACATGAAGCTGGAGGGAGATAAGGCCAGCATCTTTGTAAATGAGCTCCACTATGCGAACCATGCGGAATTTACCGACGCATCCGGTCAGAAGAAGGAGATCACCGCAGACGGAAGCTATGTCAATGAGTTTGACAGGGTGGCCGAGGAGATCCGGGAAGGACGCACCGAGAGCCGCTTCGTCACCCATACCGATACCCGCACCATCATGCACATCCTGGACGATTGCAGACAGCAGATGGGACTGGAATACGAATTTGAACGGGAATAAATGCCTGGAAAGCTTTAGATGGGTTTGTAGGCATAATATTTGAACAAGAAGAAAGGGCGCCTCGTATGAGACGCCCTTGATTTATGAATGATAGTGGTTGGCTTTCAGGCCCCGGAAACAGAAAACGTTCCCGAGACGGTCATCAGCACTCGAAACCGCCGTCAACCTTGATCACCTGACCATCAATAAAGGAGGAGTCATCGGATGCAAGGAACAATGCCACATTGGCGATATCTTCCGGCTGACCTGCACGCTTAACGGGGCAGTTGTCGATCATGCCCTGGAGAACGCCCAGACCACCGATGGAATCAACCATTGCGGTATGTACCAGACCGGGAGCGATGGCATTGACACGGATCTCAGGACCCAGTTCCCATGCCATGGACTTGGAAAGACCGGCAAAGCCATGCTTGGAGGAAATGTAGGCTGCAAAACCGTGGTGTGCTGCAAAGGATGCTACGGAAGCAACGTTTACGATAACGCCCTTGCCCTTTTTCTTCATGTAGGGAGCGCACAGCTGTGTGAGCTTGAGAGCAGAGGTTACATTTACGTTAAATACTTTTTCCCATTCTTCCAGGGAAACATCCATCAAAGTAGACATGCTGAGCATACCTGCGTTGTTCACCAGGATATCCGGCTCACCGAATACTTCTAAGGTCTTGTCAACGATCAGCTTGCCGTCTTCCGGCTTTGCTGCGTCAACCAGTACGTAATCTGCCTGGAGGCCTTCACCCTTGATCTGGTTTACGACTTCTTCGGCTCTTTCCTTGTTTCGACCACAAACCATAACCTTAGCGCCTTCTCTTGCAAAGAGAATAGCGGTAGCCCGGCCCATACCGGAGGTAGCCCCTGTTACGATCGCGATCTTTCCGTCTAACTTACCCATTTGATGAAACTCCTTTCTGTTGATACATGATGTAGTTCTATAATTTACGAACTAATTATTATGATAAATCAATTTGACTTATAATTCAAACAATCTATCAATTTTGCTGGAAATTTGCGCTGGTTTTAGGAACTATAATTTTATGGTAAAATTCAAAAGAATTCGTCTATTGTTTTTGCATGAATGAGGTATACCATGAAATATGAACTGAACAAGGCTCTGGACCGGGAACTCATTGAAAGCCACGAGCATTTACATGAGAGCTTTAGCCACGAACATTGCCATGATCCGAAAGAAAAGAAGCGTCAGATCAATCGCCTTGCCCGGATCATCGGCCATCTGCAAAAGGTAAAGCAGATGCTGGAGGACGATGAAGACTGCGCCGATGTGCTGCTGCAGCTTTCTGCCAGCAAGTCTGCCTTAAACGGCCTGGGCAAGGAGATCATCAACGATCATCTGTCCCATTGCATCATTCATGCGGTGGAAGACGGTGATGATACGGCTCTGAACGAGTTTATGGATGCCATCCAGAAGTTTGTATAACAGGCAGAAGTTTATGTAATACCCATGTCTTCCTGAATGGTTTCGTTTTGTCAAAAGTGAATTTGGAAAGATTGTAACGGTTATATGGAATATGTGATCACATTTTTAGAGGGGATCATCTCCTTCATTTCCCCTTGTATGCTTCCTATGATCCCTCTGTATATCAGCTATTTTGCCGGAGAGGGAGAGGGGAAGAAGAAAACGGGGACGATGCTTCGGGCACTGTTTTTTGTCCTTGGATTTACCGTTGTTTTTTGCGCCCTTGGGGTGTTTGCGGGTAGTATCGGCATGGCACTTACCCGCCACCAGAGGATCGTGGATATCGTCTGCGGCCTGCTGGTGATCTTTTTCGGACTGTCTTATCTGGAGGTATTTCATCTGCCCTTCTTAAAAGGCGTGCAGGGGGAACACCGGGTAGACGGTCTGCTTTCCGCTATGTTATTCGGAATGGTCTATTCGGTGAGCCTGACCCCTTGTGTAGGTGCTTTTTTAGGATCAGCCCTGATGCTGGCAGGAAGCCGTGGTGGAGCGGTAAAAGGCGGCATGCTGCTGCTCATCTATTCCCTGGGACTTGGTATCCCCTTTCTCTTATCCGCGCTTTTGATCGACCGCTTAAAAGGGGCGTTTACCTTTATCAAGCAGCATTATAAGGTGATCAATCTGATCTGCGGACTGTTCCTCATCCTGGTGGGCATCTGTATGGCCCTTGGATGGATGAATAAGCTGATAGGAGTTTTGGTATGAAAAATGGCTTAAAGATAATCCTTTCCGTGGTTGCGCTGGTCGCAGTCCTGGGCCTGGCAACACTTGGCTATCGTGTATTGTCGGATCGTTATCTGCAGGAAGAAGGCATCACACTTACTGCGAATACCACGGGAGATCCTTCGGCGGATGCCGGAGAGCCCGGTGCATCCGAAACGAACACTCCTGCAGATGCACAGAATGGTTCCACAGCTGCGGGAGAGGCAACAGCAGCTACCGCAGAGGATACATCCAACAAGAAGGAAGACCTCACCATTAATCCCGAAATGGAAGCCAAGCGGCTGCTGACCGGAGAAACGGATGAAACCGGAACGGCCGGCAGTATGCCGGAAGGTGGCAGCAAGTTATCGGATAAATATACAGCAGACTCTGACCAGAGTGCTGCAACCACCCAGGAAGGATCCGATCCTGCAACGCAGACTTCCGCTGATACAACCGGAAGCACAGCGCAGGAGGAGCGTTTTGCAGCCCCGGATTTTTCCTTTCAGGATGCATCCGGCAATATGGTGAACTTGTCCGATTATCGAGGAAAACCGGTGATCCTGAATTTCTGGGCTACCTGGTGCGGTCCTTGCCGGATGGAGATGCCGTACTTACAGGCAGCTTATGATACCTACGGAAGCGACGTGAACTTCCTGATCGTAAATCTGACCGATGGCGGCAGAGATACAGTGGAAAGTGCCACTGCCTTTGCAACGGATAACGGCTATACCTTCCCTCTGGGGTTTGATGTGGACTACGACGGAGCCTATACCTACGGCGTCAGCGCCATCCCCCAGACCTATTTCATCGATGGGGAAGGGTATCTTCTTGGGTACCATGAGGGAACACTGCCCAGCCAGGAAGCGCTGTTCGAAGCCATTGATACCATGCTTGGACGATAAATACAGACACTCAGCAGGGAAGAGAAATGCAGACATCCTGCTGGGAAGATAATAACAGAGATTATTGAGCAGATACATGCAACAAGCGAGCGGAGGAAAGACAGACATGAAGAAGTTATTTGCGATCGGAGAAGTACTCATCGATTTTATTCCCGGAGAAGCGGGAAAGGGAATCAGCCAGGTGGGAAGCTTTGCCCCTAAGGTGGGCGGAGCTCCCGGAAATGTGTGCGGCGCTTTTGTCCGTCTGGGAGGGGATGCAGCCATGATCTCCCAGCTTGGAAAGGATCCCTTCGGCGATAAGATCGTGGAAGAATATAAGGAATTCGGCATTGAGACGCAGTACATTGAGCGGACGGAAAAAGCCAATACCTCTCTTGCCTTTGTGGCTCTGAAAGAGGACGGAAACCGGGAATTTTCCTTCTTCCGCAATCCCGGTGCGGACATGCTTTATGATCCCGCACTCTTACAGGAAGACTGGTTTAAAGACGGCTATGCCCTGCATTTCTGCTCTGTATCTCTGGGAGATTTCCCTATGAAGGAAGCCCATAAAAAAGCCATAGAGATGGCAAAGCGTCAGGGCCTTCTCATCAGCTTTGACCCCAACCTGCGTTTTAATCTATGGAGCAGCAGGGAGGCTCTGAAAAAAGCCGTGCTGGAGTTTATCCCAACGGCGGATATCCTGAAGCTATCCGATGAGGAGCTGGAATTTATTACCGGCAAAACGCAGATCGAAGAGGCACTGCTCGAACTGTTTGCTTCCGGCGTAAAGCTGGTGGTCTACACCGAAGGCTCCAAGGGCGCCAGAGCCTATACAAAGGAGGCACAGGCAGCCGCTCCCTCTAAGAAGGTGCAGGCGGTGGATACGACCGGTGCAGGAGATGGCTTTATCGGCGCATTTTTGTATCAGCTTTCCGGTATGGGACTGGATGGAGCAAATCTCCAGCAGGTTTCGAAAGAACAGCTGGAAAAGGCCCTTGCTTTTTCCAATGCCTTTTGCGGCATCAGCGTGCAGAAAGCAGGAGCCATCGCTTCTTACCCCACAAGGGAAGAGGTGGAGCAGTTCCTGCAGTAAGAGGATAATATGGCGAAACAATCCTGGAAACCCGGCAACATGCTGTATCCCATCCCTGCGGTGATGGTCAGCTGTGCCCTGGAAGGTGAAAAACCGAATATCATTACCGTTGCCTGGGCAGGAAATGTGTGCTCCTCCCCGGCCATGCTGTCCATATCCGTGCGGCCGGACCGCTATTCCCATCATATTCTGAAGGAAAGCGGAGAGTTTGTGGTAAACCTGGTGGATAAGAAGCTGACTAGAGCCTGTGACTGGTGCGGCGTACGCAGCGGAAAGGACTACGATAAGTTCCGGGAGATGCACCTGACTCCTATGACCATGGAAAAGGTGGCATGCCCCGGCATTGCAGAAAGCCCCGTCAACATTGAATGCAAGGTAAAGCAGATCATTCCCCTTGGGAGCCATGATCTGTTCCTGGCAGAAGTGGTCTGCGTGGACGTGGATGAAGCATTTCTGGATGAGAAACAGCGACTGGATCTTCGCAAAGCGGATCTGGTGGCTTATTCCCATGGAGAGTACTTTGAACTGGGAGAGAAACTGGGGAAATTCGGGTATTCTGTGGCGAAGAAAGCAGTTAATGCAAAGAAACCGGCCAAGACTCCTGCTAAGTTAGGAACACAAAAAAGGAAGGATATGGCCAAGAAAATAGAAAAAAGAAGCAGATAGACGAAATAAAAGGAAAAAGTTCCGGAAGATTGCCTTAAATTTTCTGTATTTTGTAGCAATTGTCAGCATATGGTGGTAAAATATAACCAGTATTCGGGGGAATTACTAATACAATCGAGAAGGAGGCAACTATGGAGAACTATGTCAAGATCCAATCAAAGAGATCCCTGGATGTAAATCTGAAGGTAATTGCAGGTCATTTTGTGACTCCCAACTCCCATGTGAATTATTACATCGACATGACCACCATGAAATCCCGTATGAATGAGGCGAAAGCAGTAGCTGCCGCCCTCAGCGAGGATATCATTTCATCCACGATCGTGGACACCATCGTCTGTATGGAAGGTACCTCCGTTATCGGTGCGTATCTGGCAGATGAACTGACAAAGGCCGGTATCGTATCCATGAATGCGCACAAGACGCTGTATGTGGTAAAGCCGGAGTACAATCACGGCGGGCAGATGATCTTCCGTGATAACATGCGCCCCATGATCCAGGATAAACACCTGCTGGTGTTGATGCCCAGTATCACAACAGGTATCGCAGGCGCAAGAGCAGTCAGTGGATTGACCTATTACGGCGGCAAGATCTCCGCACTGGTAGCCATCTTCTCAGCAGCCAGCAAAGTGGCAGGCTATCCTGTGCACGCTCTGTTCTCACCCGCGGATCTGCCGGATTATCGTTCTTATCTGCCGGATGAATGCGAACTTTGCCGGATGAATAAGAAGATCGATGCATTCTGTAATGGTTACGGATATTCGGAGATCAACTGATCGAACACCTTAAGTGGTATAAAATAACCGCTCAAAGTTTCTCAGGCTAGGGTAGTTATTTTTGTGTCTTGGAGGACCTGTGACTCGTCACAGGTCCTTTTTCATTGTAAAATGAGTTGAGCAGCATCCACTGCATCATAGAGCGGTACGGAAAGGAATTGGGAATGAAGAGCGCGTACAAGACAAAAGCCAGAGAAGTGATCTTAGGTTTCCTGAAAGAACATACAGAGCAGCGTTTTACGGCCCGTGAGATCTATGAAGCAGTCCGCGTTCAGGATGAGGGGATCAATCGGACCACCGTTTACCGAAATCTGGACCGCCTTTGTGAAGCAGGGGAACTTCTGCGGTATAAAGAGCCCAATCAGGATTCCTGGTATTATCAGTATTCTGCGGAGTATGAACACTGCGATGAACACATGCATGCCCAGTGCAGTGTTTGCGGAAGGATCTTTCATTTAGACAAGCCATTTGTCGGCGCCTTTGGGGCGAAAGTGCTGACAGAGTACGGCCTTTCCATTGATCCGGCGCAGACGATCATTCTCGGGACCTGCAGACAATGCAGCAGGAAGAAAAAGAAATAATGCTTTATAGCTGAATTTACAGATTCACAAATTTGCAAATCTGATGCAGATTCTATTGACAGGATTGCACTCGTTGCCTATAATATGCAACTGAGTTGCAATTCTGTTTTTGTATGAGGAGATTTAATATGTCCACAAAAGAGGTACCGATCGTTATCATAACCGGATATCTTGGTTCCGGAAAAACCACATTAATGCAGCATATTTTGAAGCAGGAAAAGCGTAAGGTCGCTTTGATCGTCAATGATATGGGAAGTATCAACATTGATGCATCGCTGCTGAGTACGACCGGCAATAAGGTGGCGCAGGTTGAAATGGTGGAAATGCAAAACGGCTGTATCTGCTGCACCCTCCGGGATGAGTTCATGGACCAGATCGAGCGGCTGTCTGCGGATAAGAGTATTGAGGCGATCTTTGTGGAAGCGTCCGGGATCAGCGAGCCGTCATCCATTGCGGGGGCATTCCTGAACTATGAAGAAATGAATGATCAGACCAGGGTTTACCTGAAAAGTGTGGTTTCCGTGGTGGATGTGGACCGGATCTATCGGGAGTTTCTGTACAATCTTACGTCCGATGAGGACGCAGAGGACGGAGATGTGATCAACCTGATCATGGACCAGATCGAATTCTGCAATGTCATGATCCTCAATAAGACCGATCTGCTCTCGAGAGAGCAGTTAGAGGAGGTCAAAACAGGACTTCGCGCGCTTCAGCAGGAAGCGGAGATGATCGAGTGCGTAAACGGACAGGTGGATCTGGAGGTGCTTCTGGATCGAGAAGAATTTGACTTTGAAGAGGTAGAAGCCTACAGCGCCGTTCAGAGAGCGTTAAATAACTGCGAGCACGAGGATGTAAAGGCCTGCGTGGATGAGTATGGTATTTCCTCCTTTGTATTTGAAGAAAAGAGGCCCTTTAACCGGGAAGCATTTAATCGACTGATCGAGGAATATCCGGAGGTGCTGATCCGGACCAAAGGCTATATCTGGTTTGCGGATGACTGGAACCATGTGCAGCTCTTTGAGCAGGCGGGGCGAAATGCCTCCATCACGGAACTTTCCGAATGGGTATCGGCCTGGCCGGAGGAAGAACTGGATAAGCTGGAAGCAGACTTTCCGGATATCAGGGAAGACTGGGACGAGGTCTACGGGGATCGTTGCAATCAGGTGGTTTTCATCGGAAAGGGATATGAAAAAGCAGAAATCCTCAAGTTGCTGTATGATTGCGTAGAAAGCGCGTGAGAGGAGGCTTTTTCGGTGAATCGGGATTTATGATCTGCGCAGGAATCCTGATTCATGTTCTTTGTTCGAATCCTGATTGACAGCTGACAGGAGGGAGGATTACTATTTTTTCAGTGCTTCATTTTTGACAAAAAAAGAATAATACTTCAGCAAGGAGTTTGATCATGCAGTTACTGGAAGATAGGATCCGAAAAGACGGAATCGTAAAGGAAGGCAATGTCCTCAAAGTAGACAGCTTTCTGAATCATCAGATGGACATTCATCTGTACAACGAGATGGGAAAGGAGTTTAAGAGACTCTTCGCAGACCGCCCCATCAACAAGATCCTTACCATTGAGGCTTCCGGTATCGGCATTGCCTGTATCGCAGCGCAGTATTTTGATGCGCCGGTGGTATTTGCCAAGAAGAGCCAGTCCATTAACTTAGACGGCGATGTGTACAGCACCATGATCACTTCTTTTACCCATAAGAGAGAGTATCAGGTCATCGTTTCCAAGAAGTATTTAAGCCCGGATGACCATGTGCTGATCATCGATGATTTCCTGGCAAACGGATGCGCGCTGCAGGGCCTGATCGAGATCGTACAGGAAGCGGGAGCGACCATCGAGGGCATTGGCATTGCCGTAGAGAAAGGTTTTCAGGAAGGCGGTAAGCTGATCCGGGGAATGGGCATGAACCTGCACTCCCTCGCGATCGTGGATTCCATGGATGCTGCAACCGGAGAGATCACTTTCCGGCAGGAATAAAATAAACAATAGAGGCTCTTCATCCCAATGCGGGGTGAAGGGCTTTTTTACGGAATAAATGCGAATCCTTAATAAAGAATTAAAGCATATAACAGGCGGGAAGTAGTAGAGTAGAGGCATGGACAACGAAGGAAGAGACAACAAATTCATCATACCCATCATTCTTGTGGGGATACCCATCCTGCTGATCGCAGCGTTGATCGCAAAGATGCTGCTTTTTACGGGCGCGGAAGAAGAAGCGGAAACCATCGTGGTGGAGCAGATCGAAGTGCAACCGGGAGAAGAAAACGCTGAGACGGAAGGGGAAAACGAGGATAGTTCTCTGCAGGAAAGTGCTACTGAAACGATGACGGCAGAAGACGCAGACCCGGATGAACCAACGACCGGGGACGGTGCGGCTGATAGCAACACAGATTCCCAGGCCAGCGACCCGGAAGGACAGGTCACGAAAGAGACCGGTGCAGCGGTAGATGTGACGAAGCTGGTATCTGCCGGCAGTGCAGGAGAAAATAACTCCGTCACATATGGGATCGATGTTTCCAGATTTCAGGGCACCATCGACTGGACGCAGGTGGCAGGCAGCGGTGTGCAGTTTGCCATGGTCCGTGTGGGCTACCGGGATGCGGTGACCGGCGAGATCAAGGCGGACACCAACGCAAAGTACAACATGCAGGAAGCAGAAAAAGTGGGGATCAAGATCGGTGCCTACTTTTTCTCTACGGCCATAACCCAGGACGAAGCAGTGGAAGAGGCTAACTGGGTGACCGAGCAGATCGCCAAATATCCCATCACCTATCCGGTGGGCTATAACTGTGAAGGTTTTGAGAATCCCTCCAGCAGACAGGTGAATCTGTCCAAGGACGAGCGCAGCAACATCGCAAAGGCCTTTTTAAATCAGATCTACAGCGCCGGCTATACGCCGATCTTTTATGCATCCAGAGGCGAACTGCAGGGGGATGCAAAATGGAATACTTCTCAGATCCAGCAGACCTATAAGATCTGGATGGCCTGGTATAACCAGAATACAGACAGCATCGCAACCGGCCCTGCTTATGACGGGCAGTGTGCCATGTGGCAGTATACCAATCAGGGCACGGTGCCGGGCATATCCAGACCGGTAGACGTAGACGTGGCTTACTTTGGCTACGACGGAACGGAACAGGCGAAAGATACCTCGGAGCGGGAGACTGCTTCTGCCGATGTGGAAGCCCTGATGCATTTTGATCCGGCGGATGAAAACGTAACGGCCAAGAATACCACCAATCTGCGAAACAAGCCCAGCCATGGAGAAGACAGCACGGTCATGGTGACCCTGACCAACGGTCAGGTGGCCCACCGCACGGGAACGAGTCCCAGCGGATGGTCCCGAGTAGAGTATGAGGGAGGCGTGTACTATGCGGTTTCCAGTTATCTCACCACGGATCTGAGCGCCCCGGCCCAGCAGACGACCCAGCCCGAAACCGACACTTCCGGATTTAAAACTAAATTTACGGATTGCAACGAGATCGTAACGGCGAAGGATGTGGTAAATCTGCGCAGTAAGCCCAGCGTTACCGACGCGGATTCGGTCGTGGTGGTGCAGCTGAAAGCCGGCGAAAACGTTACCCGTACGGGTATCAATAACGAATACGGCTGGTCCAGAGTGGACTATAACGGGCAGATATTGTATTGTGTAAGCAGTTATCTGCGTGTAGTAGAATAAACGGCATGATAGTTGAGAAAAACATAATGATGAATGCCGGCCGCTAGTATTAATTGACGGATATTTAGCGACTATGAAAGGGTATGTATGAAATTTGATCTACTGATCTTTGATTTCGATGGAACGTTATCGGATACACAAAAGACCATTGTAACGGCGAAACGGGAAGCTGCCACAACGCTTGGGATCCGTATGGCCAGTGATGCAGAGTTTATCTCCACCATCGGTCTGTCTGCGGAAGATGGATTCCGGAAGGTTTATCCGGAGATGACGGAAGAAGAGGTAGCAAACGGCGTGAAGGTCTATCGGCAGATCTTCAACCGGGTCAAGGAAGAGATTCCGCCCACGTTGTTTGCAGGCGTAAAGGAAACACTGGCTTCTCTTAAGGAGCAGGGGATTACACTGACCATCGCATCCTCCCGGAACAATCCCTCACTGTATCTGCTCCTGGAACGCCTTGGGATCAGGGAATACTTCTCTTATATCGTGGGCGGCGATGACATCGAACATTTTAAGCCCCATCCGGAAGCGGTGTTAAAGACACTGGCGGATCTGAAGATAGCACCGGAGCGTGCGCTGGTAGTAGGAGATATGCCGGTGGACATCGGCATGGGAAAGGGCGCCGGGACGTATACCTGCGGCGTGACCTTCGGAAATTCCTGCCGCGAGGATCTGCTGGCAGCCGGGGCTGACTATGTGGTGGATACTTTCCCGGAGATTTTGAACCTCTGACCCCGTCCCCAAGAGACCACTCGGGAGGCTACACCCCAAAGTGGCCATCCCACATAAGCTACGCATATAAAGGAATAAAAATACATAATTTGTTATTATTAACAAAAGAACATCATTTTTTCAGGCAAGAGTTATCACTTATTGAAATTGACAGCTCCTGCCTATTTTTTTACACTTTTTAATGGGTTTGGTCTTCAACTGCCGACCCAGTGTTTACGTAAACACCATAGAATGGCTTATATGCCAAGGAGGAGTCTTTTTATGAAAAAGAAACTGGTAGCATTACTTACAGCAACTGCCATGAGCGTTATGGCCCTGACAGGTTGTGGCGATGCAGCTGCAGAACCCGCAGCACAGGCAACTGAAGCAGCAGAAGCTGCAGCAGAGACAGAAGCAGCACAGACAGAAGCAGCACAGACAGAAGCTGCTAGCGACATCAAAGTTGGTGTGATCTACATCGGCGATGAGAACGAAGGATACACTGCAGCACATATGGCAGGTATCGAAGCTATGAAGGCAGCACTTGGTCTTTCCGATGATCAGGTGATCGCTAAGACAAACATCGGAGAAGATGAGAATTGCTACGATGCAGCAGTTGACCTTGCAGATCAGGGTTGCAAGATCGTATTTGCAAACAGTTTTGGTCATGAGGATTATCTGCTTCGTGCAGCAGCTGAGTACCCCGATGTACAGTTTGCTCATGCAACCGGTTATCAGGCAACTTCCAGTGGCCTTTCCAATATGCACAATTATTTCACCGCTGTTTACGAATCCCGTTATGTATCCGGTGTTGTTGCCGGCCTGAAGCTTAACGAGATGATCGAAAGCGGCAAGATCACCGCAGATGCAGCTAAGGTTGGCTACGTTGGAGCTTATCCTTACGCAGAAGTTATCTCCGGTTTCACTTCTTTCTTCTTAGGTGTTCGCAGCATCGTTCCTACCGCTACCATGGAAGTTCAGTATACTTCCAGCTGGGCTGATATGACTGCTGAGAACGAAGTAGCAACCGCTCTGATCGCAGACGGCTGTGTTCTGATCAGCCAGCACGCTGATACAACCGGTGCTCCTACCGCTTGCGAAGCTGCAGGTGTTCCCTGTGTAGGTTACAACGTAGATATGACCAGTGTAGCTCCTACCTGTGCACTGACCAGTGCTTCCATCAACTGGGGTCCTTACTACACCTACGCTGTACAGTCCGTAATGAACGGCGAGAGCTTTGACACTGACTGGTGTCGTGGATACGAAGAGGATGCTGACAAGATCACTCCTTTAAACGATGCAGCCATCGCAGAAGGTACAGCCGAGAAGGTTGCTGAAGTAGAAGCAGCCATCAAGGATGGTTCCCTGCATGTATTTGATACCACTACCTTTACGGTAGCAGGCAAGAGCCTGGAGGATGCTATTGCAGACGGTACTGTAGATGCTTCCTACGCATCTTATGTATCCGACGGATACTTCCATGAGTCCGAACTGGCAAGTGCTCCTGCATTTGCTCTGATCATCGACGGTATCACCGAACTGACTGAGTAATAAAGAAAAGGCACGGGGTGCCTCCCGTGGCCGGATAAAAATAAGCTCTCCTGCACGAAATGGTGCAGGAGGGCTTTCTTTCTTCAAAGGAACTATATTATAATAATTTTTGTGTGTTAAAAACCGCGAATGATCATGGAGGAAACAGGCTTGGAGATGAAAAATGCCATTGAACTGAGTCATGTGACCAAACGCTTCGGCGAAGTGGTGGCCAATGACGATGTCAATCTCACGGTGCGGGAAGGGGAGATCCTGTCCATCTTAGGAGAAAACGGCAGTGGTAAGACCACGCTGATGAATATGCTTTCCGGTATCTATTTTCCGGATGAAGGCTCCATTAAGGTAAAAGGACAGGAAGTAACCATTACATCCCCCAAGGATGCCTTTGATCTGGGGATCGGTATGATCCATCAGCATTTTAAGCTGATCGATGTCATGACCGCTGCAGAAAACATCATCCTGGGATTGGAAGGAAAACAGATCCTCAATATGGATAAGGTGAAAAAGCAGGTGCAGGAACTGACTGCCACCTACGGCTTTGACTTAAATCCGGATCAGAAGATCTATGACATGTCCGTATCCCAGAAGCAGACCGTAGAGATCATCAAGGTACTGTATCGCGGCGCCGACATCCTGATCCTGGACGAGCCTACCGCGGTGCTGACCCCGCAGGAGATCGACAAGCTCTTTGCCGTTCTCCGGAATATGCGCAGCGCCGGAAAATCCATTATCATTATTACCCATAAGTTAAACGAAGTCATGGAACTCTCGGACCGTGTAGCAGTCCTTCGAAAGGGCAAATACATCGGCACGGTGGAAACCAGGACCGCCACCATCGAATCCCTTACGGAGATGATGGTGGGAGAGAAGGTTTCCCTGGATATCGACCGGAGCGAGCCCCATGACCGTCATAAGCGCATTGAGATGCGTGGTATCACCGTTCGAAATGCCGAAGGAACCAAGGTCATCAAGGAAGCATCCTTTACCTCCTATTCCGGAGAGATCCTGGGTGTAGCCGGTATCTCCGGTAACGGACAAAAAGAGCTTCTGGAAGCCATCGCAGGCCTCCAGTTTATTGAGAGTGGTGAGATCCTCTATTACTCCCCGGAAGGAGAGGTTAAGAAGATCTCCGATATGAAGGCGGATGAGATCCGCAAGTTAAAGATCAGCTTTTCCTTTGTTCCGGAAGACCGTCTGGGCATGGGCCTGGTAGGCGATATGGATCTGACCGGTAACATGATGATCCGAAGCTATCGTAACGGCCACGGCTTTTTCGCAGACCGCAAGAAGCCTCGGAAGCTGGCGGAAAAGATCGTGGATCAGCTGGAAGTATCCACCCCTTCTGTGGAAACCGCAGTGCGCAGACTATCCGGCGGTAATGTACAGAAAGTCCTGGTAGGACGGGAGATCGCATCCCAGCCTACTGTTTTGATGGTTGCCTATCCGGTGAGAGGACTGGATATCAATTCCTCCTACACCATTTACAACCTGTTAAATGAACAAAAAGAAAAGGGAGTATCCGTTATCTGCGTTGGCGAAGATCTGGATGTACTCCTGGATCTGTGCGACCGGATCCTGGTATTGTCCGGTGGCGAAGTGGCAGGCATCGTGGATGCCCGTACCACAACCAAGCAGGAACTTGGCCTTCTCATGACAGGTCATAAAAAGTCCGGCAAGGAAAAGGAGGTCTTAAGTTGAGTAAAGTACATACCGTCTCTTCCAAAGAGCCTCTTTTTCATATGATCAAGCGGGATGGCATCTCCGCGGGCAAGGCCTGGGCGATCCGTCTCATTGCCGTTGTCTTATCCCTGATCGTCTGTGCAGTGGTGATCGTAGCCATCACCCACCAGAATCCCCTGGAAGTCTATGCAGGCATCATTTCCGGTGCGGTAGGCACCAAGCGTCGTATCTGGGTGACCATCCGTGAAACATTGCTGCTGCTTCTGGTAGCCATCGGCCTGACACCGGCCTTTCGTATGCGCTTCTGGAACATCGGCGCCGAAGGACAGATCCTGTTAGGCGGCATCGCTTCCGCCGGTCTGATGATCGCCTTCGGAAACGTTTTGCCCGGATGGCTCCTGCTGCTTTTGATCCTCGTTGCCAGCATGATCGCCGGCATGATCTGGGGCCTGATCCCTGCAATCTTTAAGGCAACCTTTAATACAAACGAAACCCTGTTTACCCTGATGCTCAACTATGTGGCCATGCAGCTGGTAACCTTCTGCATCGTTTACTGGGAAAAGCCTGCCGGCAGCAATACCGTCGGTATCATCAACGGCGATTCCAAGGCCGGATGGTTCCCTGCCCTGTTCGGTTCCGACTATGGCCTGAGCGTGATCCTGGTTTTGGCAGTCACCCTTCTGGTCCACATTTACATGAAGTACAGCAAGCAGGGCTATGAGATCAATGTGGTGGGAGAAAGCCAGAATACTGCCCGTTATGCCGGTATCAACGTGACGGCCGTGATCATCCGTACCATGATGATCTCCGGCGCTATCTGCGGTCTGGCCGGTGCCGTGGTTGTTTCCGGTGCCTCCCATACCATTTCCACATCTACCGCAGGCGGACGTGGTTTTACGGCCATTATCGTCGCCTGGATGAGTAAGTTCCATCCCGGTGCCATGATCCTGGTTTCCTTATTCCTTGTATTTATGCAGCAGGGTTCCATCCAGATTGCATCCCAGTTTGGGTTAAACGAGAATGCATCGGATATTATTACCGGTATTTTGCTGTTCTTCCTGATCGGCTGTGAGTTCTTCATCCGCTATCAGCTGGAATTTCGCAAGAAGAAGCAGGAGAAGGAGGTGCAGGCATGAATATCCTTATGACCTTTATCCAGAAAGCCATCGCCCAGGGTGTTGCCATTTTGTTCGGCGCCACCGGCGAGACCCTGACCGAGAAGAGCGGTAACTTAAACCTGGGTATTCCCGGTATCATGTACATGGGCGGTATCGCAGGACTGATGGGAGCTTTCTTTTATGAGAACCATACGACAGATCCCATTCCTCTGGCAGGCATGCTGATCTCCCTGCTGTGTACGCTGGTTGCAGCATCCATCGGCGGACTGATCTACAGCTTCCTGACCATTACCCTGCGGGCCAATCAGAACGTAGTAGGTCTGGCGCTGACCACCTTCGGTGTGGGCTTCGGTAACTTCTTCGGCGGTTCCATCAGCAAGCTGGCCGGTGGTGTAGGACAGATCTCCGTTGCCACTACGGCAAAGGCATACCGGGCATCCTTCCCGGTCCTGTCCAAGATCCCCGTACTGGGACAGCTTCTGTTTACCTACGGATTCTTAACCTACCTGTCCGTGATCATCGCAGTCATCGTAACCTTTATGCTGCTGCGTACCCGCGTGGGCTTAAACCTGCGGGCAGTGGGCGAGAGCCCTGCTACAGCAGATGCAGCCGGCATTCACGTGTCTCTGTATAAATATGTGGCAACAGTTTGCGGAGCGGCCATTGCCGGTCTGGGCGGTCTCTACTACGTTATGGAATACCTGGGCGGAACCTGGTCCAACAACAGCTTCGGTGACAGAGGATGGCTTGCCATCGCTCTGGTTATCCTGGCTACCTGGAATCCGGTGCATGCCATCTGGGGCTCCCTGGTATTCGGTGGTCTCTACATCCTGGATATCTACATTCCCGGATTATCCCGTGCAGGCAAGGAGCTTGTAAAGATGCTGCCCTATGTGGTGACCATCATCGTGCTGATCATCACCAGTAAGCGCAGCAAGCTGGAAAATCAGCCTCCGGCATCCCTGGGTAATTCCTATTTCCGCGAGGAACGCTGATATTTTCGTTTTCCGTGTGGGATCAGCCTACTGTATTCCTTTCGGGGAAGCGTAGATGAAACGGGTGCCTGTGTATCAACCGGTGGTTGAAAACAGGTGATGAGCCTTGCAAAAAGGAACAGATTTACTATAATAAGGATTGTAAATAGTCCATGTAAACGGACGATAAAATCATAATTTTTTCCTCCTTTTTTATAATTTGCAATTGGAACTACGTAAAAGAAGGAAACAAAAGCCTACTGGTTTTTCAGTAGGCTTTTTTAACAGACGAGTATGGGACTCAGAGAACGGAGAAACGGTGCATGAAGATTTCCAAAGTCAGTCATGTCCGCAGTGCGGTCAGTGTAGATAGGGAAGGCAGACAGGGCGGTATTTTGTATGACAGCCCGATCAAGGACGGCAGGGACAGTGCCCAGGTGGACATGACCTTGCATATCCAGAGCTTAAACAGCCGTGCCCAAAGTCTTTACGGGGTTTTAAATCCAGTGAAGAAACAATATGATGAGGCACATCATCTGATCCCTGTTTCTACGGAAGAGATCCTGATGCGCAAGAATTTCGGCATGCTGATCAAATTTCTGTTGCGAAGACCCAAGCCGGACGATCCGGAGGATGTGCGCATCAGTAAGCAGAAATCCACGCTTTTTGGCATTCACAGGTATTCCATTTACAAGAATAAGAAAACCGGAAAGGAAGTGTCCGGGGATCAGTTGGGGGTAAAAGGCGATCCTGCCGCGCTGCGGAAGCTGGCAGAGGAGATCACGGAGAAATCCCTGCGGAAGGCCTTTCGCAAGAAGGTACAGGAAAACGGCAAAGAGGTGGACCTGAAAGTGGTGGTCCGGACCCTTTTATTTGCCGTTACCCAATTGCAGCCGGATTATAAGGGACCCTATATCCGGGTTTTAAAGGAACTTTCCGATGAGGACCTGTATGCCTTTTTTAAGGTCCTGCACAAGGACTATTACAAGGAAGACCAGTTAAAGGCCATCGAGCAATCCATCCACCGGCAGAATGTCCGGGTGCAGCCTGCTTTGCATAAGGGAGTACTGCGACTGCAGATCGCAGGAGGAGAGGATAAAAACAGGGATCTCTTTGCCTGGATGTGCGACTATGCCGCAGGAGACGAAGGAAAAAAGCAGGAGCTGATCCGCTCTTTCAGAGGTATGCTGATCCTTTATTTCCTGGGAAATGAGCGCTATGAGAAGGCGCTGCATACAGAATCCTTTACGGCTTTTTCCTTTGGGGAAGCCCTGGGAGAAGAAGAAAAGCTGGATGCGGAGCTTTTTGACAGCCTGCTGGAAGAAATCGCCAAAATGCAGGGAGAAAAGGATGACAACATCCATGTAAAGAAGCATTTAGACCAGGAACAGCTTGACAGACTTCGGCATCATCTGGAAACCTGCCATAAAGAGGCGGTAGCTGCCAAGGACCTTACGGCGGCAGAGCATTTATGGATCCAATACATCGGGAATAAGGCTATGAAGCTGCTTACCGGCGGTAAGATCCAGCCGGCCAGATTGTATATCCGAAAGCTATCCGGAGAGATCTTCCGGGAGTGGACATCCTATATGAGCATTAAGTTCATCGACCTGGGAAAAGCCGTGTATCATTTCGCCATGCCGGACGATCTGGAGGACATGTCTCTGGAAGGAGCATCCTTCGGTGATCTGCAGGAAGGCTATGAAAAGGGCCTTTCCAGCTTTGATTATGAGCGGATCAAGGCAGATGAGACCATTCAGAGAGATATGAGCGGCTTCGTTTCCTTTGCCGTCAGCAACTTCGGCCGTAGTGCCTATGATGTGGATCTGGCCGATCAGCTGTTAGAGGACGATCACAACCGGGGCGGAGCAGACGATATCCTGTATATCCGCACCAAATATCTGAAGCAGTCGGTTTACGCAGATGCCCCCCGGCGGATCCTGCGCTTTTTCGGCGGGATGAGTACCTGGATGGGAAGCGCCATAGACGGGACAGAACCGCTGGAGCTGGTACTGGCTCTTCGAGATTCCATGCGGATCACCCGTAACCATAATTTCCATTATTCCGCCAAAGCCACCGGCACCGTGCCCACCCTGATCAAGCGGATGTGTGTCAAGGAATATCTGGATCTGGGAAGAAAATACCGAGATCGCTGGTACAGCAACAATGTGCTGATGTTCTACACAGAGGGGGATATTACGGCCCTGATGGATGAGCTGTATAAGCACCAAAAGGAAAACCATCCCTTTATCCCGGCTTTCCAGCGTCTGTTCCGAAACGGAGGAGAGGTTTATGAAAACATCATCCGATCGGTCAATGCTGCCAATGAAGCTGCCTTTTTAAAGCCGGATTCGGAACTGATGATGCAATATCAGGCCTGCCTGTTTTTCCTGATGAAGGAGATCTATTTCTTCGGATTTCTTCTGCATCCCCATCTCATGGACATGATCCGGGATGCCTTTGACGATATGGAAAAACGGGATCATGACAGGGCGCATCTGGTTGCCATGCAATCGGTACGGGAACGTATCCGGGTCCTGGGGGAGAACCCCACCTTTTCGGAGGTCTGCGAACTGCTGCTGACGGACGTTAACATGCAGAACAACAACATGCGAAAACATGCGGCATCCCAGGAAAAAGCAGAGCTGTTCGGCCACTATAAGGTTCTTTTGTATAATGCCACACGGGAAGCTTTTGTAAAATATCTTACCGGGGAAGCAAACCGGGAGTTATTCGGCTTTTTGTTCCGGCCTTTCATGCATGCATCTTCCCCCATTACCCAGGTGGAATTTGAGGGCAACTGGGCGCCCCATACCTTTGATTATGTGAAACAGATCGGAGATGATGACCTGTGTCTGGCCTGGTACGCCACGGGCCATTTCCTCAGTGCCGTACAGCTTAACAAGCTGACGGGAAAGATCCGTTCCTACTTAAGGTTTCTGGAAAATGTAGACAGCCGTGCAGAGTCCATCCAAAACCGGAAGGGCAAGGATACCGCCCGGAAACTGGAGCAGTATACAAAGGTCCTTCTTATGCTGCAGTTTGTAAAGAATTTCGTTGGGGATACCAACTTAAATCCCAACGATTACTATGAGGATAACGATGCGTACAGCCGGTATCTGGCGGATTATCTGGACTTTGACGCATCGGAGGGAAGCGCTTATGAAAAGGCTCTGGCCTTTAACAAGCAGGCCTGCGGGGAGATTTACAACGCATCGCCTTACTTTGTGGGAAATACCCCCATCGTCAACCGCAACATCATCTTTGCCCAGATGTTTGGCAATTCCAAGCTGCTGGGGGATGTCTTAAAGCCCATTACCGCAGCGGAAGTAAAGGAGTATCTGGATCTGACCAGATCCCTTCGCAGCGTGTTCAACAAGCTGGCGAAAGACCGTACCCAGGAGGAAGCGAAGGCCTTTCACCGCTACATGAAGATGAAGAACCGCCTGGAACTGCACAATGTACTAATCTATACCGGCCTGATCAGCGACCTGTACGCACAGCTGATCTCCTGGGCATACCTTCGGGAGAGGGATCTGATGTACATGCAGCTGGGCTATGCCTATGTGAAGCTGTTCTGGACCGATTCCATCCCGGAAAAGGATCCCAGAAGAACGCTCTCCCTGCCTTCGCAGAACCTGTCCATTCGAGACGGCGCGCTGCTGTATGAGATCGTTGCCATGAATGCCCACAACACCCGGATGTTTGTTCCTTCCACAGAGGGAGAGGGTCTGCGCCTCTTTACCAGAGAGGGCGGCATCGGAGCCGGCGTCAGTGCGTTCTGTAAACTCTACGGCGATGGGGTTTACCGGGAAGGTCTGGAATTGTTCATGGATGTGAGCAGAAGCTTTAAGAGACAGGTGGCCTTTCGAAATGCGCTGGATCATTTCGCCTATTTCCATCATCCGAAGGAAAGCATGATCCGCATGTATGCCCGGGTTTACGATGAGTTCTTTACCTATGATACGAAACTGAAAAAGAGCGTTTCCCTGCTGTTTAAGAACATCCTGACCGGCAAGGCCCTGTTACCGCAGACCACCATGGATGGCCATGAGGAAGACGGGGATTATACCTCCGGTTTTGGTCTTGCAGGGGAGGGCTTGCATTCTGATACGATGCGTTCGAAAATAGATACGGGAGAGCGGATCATCCTGGATAAATGGTCTCCCTTAGAGCTTGGGGAGATCCGGGCTCTGTTGGAATACAGCGAATAGGAGCAACTATGCTTAGACTTTGTGAAAACCGTAAAAATACCATGGTTCTGCGTTATGCGGTTCCTTTTTATACGGCACTGTACGACTGCGAGAGGATCAAGGAAAGGACCAGGGAAAATGCCTGCTATCAAAGGATCTGTCATCTGTTTGAGAAAAGCTGCGCCTTTTCTCCTGCGCAGAAGGAAACGCAGGAATCCGACGCCTACGAATATATCGCATCTTCTCTTCTGAGCGATGATCCGAGGCACCGCAATCCGGGGAGAAGCTACGCATTTGATCTGTCTGCTCTGCCGAAGGAATATCTGGATGAACAGGGAAAAATGACCTTCCGCTTCTGCTATAAGGCAAAGGAGGAGGGAGGCCAGACCAAAGAGATCACGGTACGCATGAGCCAGATGGGGGTCTACTATTTCCGTACCAATGTGGGCATCCTGTGGTATGAACTGGAGCCGGGCGCAGCAGGAGAAGAGCTGACCCTGGAGGAACTGGTCTATTTCCAGAACCAGTGCAAGGAACTGCACCGGGCAAACGGCGCCCAGGTGCTCCTTCGAAAGGAAAACAATAAGAACGTAAAATACATTCCGGGTAAGCTGTTTGCTTCCATTCTGGAAGATCTGTTTTCCCTGGACGTGCAGGATAAAGAGATCCCATACGGAGAGGGCAAGCTGGCCTTTCATTTCTTTGATCCCAGCTTTTCCAGAGAAAAGAAGGATGCACAGGGAAATGTAACGATGCCTTCTCGGGAATATCCGGATAAAGCCATTCTGTTTACCTATCTGCTACTTGATGGAGATTCTGAGGATGCCATTGATGATCTGGAAAAGACCGCCTATTATTTCAGTAGCGGTTATACCAGCCGTTATCATATCTCGCAGATCACCAGGGCGCGGATGTACGAGCCCTTTGAAGGCGTGCGCTGGTTTGCCACCAGGGACGGCGCCGGGTATTATGCCCTGCGCACCGAGGACAACCGGATGTTTTTCCAGAACAATCTGGCGGGAAAGATCCGGGTGGATTATTTCCTGTTCTTCATTCTGGCCCTGCATCAGTCTTATGCGCTGAATAACTACCAGAGGCGGATCACTGCGGAGTTGTCTGCCAATCCCAACAGCTACTTAAATGAAAGTGCTTCCGCCCAGAAAATGGAGCACCTTCTGGCAGAGATCAATGTGTTCGCCATGAAGAGCATCTATATGTCGGTGTCCCATGTACAGCACCAGAACGATTTCTTCGAATATCTGCAGAAGAATCTGGAGATCCAGGAGGATATGGAAAGCTTATCCCTTGGCATCGAGTCTCTGACGGAGCTGTCCAGACTGCAGAGAGAGGACAGTGAGAAGGAGAATGAGAAGAAGATCAATACCATTTTGGGGATCATCTCCCTTCTGACCATCGTATCCGCTCTGACCGACGGATTCGCCATTATTCAGAATTATCAGCAGCTGCTTCTGGACGAGAGCCTGCAGGCAAACGGGCTGTTTTTCAGACTTCTGGAACTGATCCGAAGAGATATGCCTTTCTCAGTATGGGCTATTTTGCTCCATGTGGGCCTCATCGTCCTGATGATCTACAGCATCGTGACCCTGCTGCGGATTGGGCGGAGGAAGAGTCGAAGGAGCAACGGACGATCATGACCGGACCGAAGGCGGGAGACCATGGCAAAAAAGAAGCGGTATGGAAGAGAGCAACAGAAAAACAAAATCATAATTCAGAACATATTTGTAAAATTATATTGCAGCTATGATTACCATATGGTATATTAGGACTATAAATAAATAGTTTGTTTGATTGTTTGTGTTTGTTTGATTTTTACGTGGGGATAAGGTGAGAACAAAAGATGTTCTCACCTTTTCTTTTTTGATACAATGTAATTAATTTGTGCGGGGGCAAATTAAATAAATGCAAGAGAGGGCAGCATTATGCAAACTGACAAAGCACAAAGCGTCGGGAAGAAGATTCCCTTCTTCCAAAAGATCATTTTTCAGAATGTTGCGGTAAACGTTCTGATCCTGATCGCGGTTCTGCTGATCATGAACACGATCATCCGGGACATCAACACCATTCGTAACACATCCGTAAACGCCAGCACCAATGAAACGGTTCTGGTACAGCAGCTGGGATTGATGAACACTTATCTCAGCGAAGTCAATGCAGACATTTCCACGTTAAATTACATCAAGTACAATGACAGCTATGTTTCCGTTTATACAGTGGAGATCCGGGAATCTCTCGGTAAGTTACAGGAGGTTTCCGATTATCTGAAGGGCAGTATCTTAGTGACCGAGGCAGCAAAGGGGGCCGAGATTACAGAGAACCTGCTTACGGCAACGGGGACCCTTATTTCATCCGCTACCGAGATCGTAGATCGGGTGGATGAAAACAGCAGTGCCTATACCGCCGACATTTCCAACGGTGTCTATGCACCGGCGTACAAAGAGGCAATTGAATATTTAAATCAGGCCAATGAAGCAGCGGATGCTCTGGTAAAGAGTCTGGGATCCCATCTGGATGTGACCATCCGGTCCATGATGACCCAGATCTATCTGGGACTGATCGCCATCGTTGTACTGATCATCCTGGGGGCAGTGGCCAACGTTCTTCGGATCAGCAATGTGGTCAGCGCCATTTCCAGAGAACTGCGGGAGATCATCCGTAAGGTCAGCGAAGGACACGGCGATCTGACCGCCCGGATCCAGACCAGATCTTCCACTGAACTGCAGACTATCTCCGATGGTATCAACGCCTTTATTGAGACGCTGCAGGGCGTGATCCGAGAGGTAAAGGAAGGCGTGACCGTGCTGGAGGATTCCGCAACGGGCATCACCGACCAGGTTCGGAAGGCCAGTGACAATGTGACCAACAGTTCTGCAGCACTGGAAGAACTCAGTGCAGGCATGGACACGGTGGCTGCCACTGCAGGACAGATCAACACCAAGCTGGAAGAAGTTAAGTGTGCGACGGAGGAGATCCGTCAGGAAGCAGCGGAAGGCTCCGAAACGGCTCTGTCCATCAAGACAGAAGCAGATGAGATCAAGAAAGAAGCGCTGCTGAAGAAGGATTCTACCGGTGCCCGGATCGATGACCTCAGCAAGGTGCTGGAAGTATCCGTAAAGGAAAGTGAGAAGGTCAGCCAGATCAGTGAACTGACCAATGAGATCTTAAATATTGCATCCCAGACCAACCTGCTGTCCTTAAATGCTTCCATCGAAGCGGCCAGAGCAGGAGAAGCCGGCAGAGGCTTTGCAGTTGTAGCAGGAGAGATCAGTTCTCTGGCAGACAGCAGCCGCCAGACAGCCAATAACATTCAGAACATCAGCAACGAGGTGACAAAGGCTGTAAAGGACCTGTCCGACAATGCGCTGCAGGTCATCGCCTTTATCAACGAGACGGTTTTAAAGGATTACGATGCCTTTGTGGAAACCGGTGAGAAGTATGAGAACACCGCGACCATTATGGACGATATCCTGGTGAAGTTTACATCCAAGGCGGACCACTTAAACGACATCATGGATGAGATGAACGGCGCTGTCTTATCCATTACCAATTCCGTGCAGGAGAGTACGTTAGCCATCAGCCAGTCTGCAGGACATTCTTCTGAGATCGTGGATGAGATCCAGGAGATCGAGGAAGCCTTAAATGAGAACAACAAGGTGACCGATCGTCTGAATGAAGCAACCATGCGTTTTGAACTGCTCTAGGATTTAAACCTGGGGTGAAATGACAGAAATACATAAAAATGTTTATAATAAGGCATATCACCAGAAAGGATATGCCTTATTAATTTGATCAGATTTTTTCATAAGAACGAAGAAAATGAATATCCGACCCAGCCCAACATGCTGGAACAGATGGGGTTGGATCTGAGCGGGTTTGATATGGACGCCGTTGGAAGGGCCTCTGTGCGGAAAGTGTACGGATCTTTGCCAAGGGAATTGTACGGCGATGTGGATTACAGTTATCTGGAAGAATCCGATGCGAAAGAGTGGGAGCGTTTTCAGAAGGCAGTACAGGAATATCAGAACAGAAATCCTATTACCGGAATGCCGGCGATGAATCCGAAAAACGAGGACAGATCGAAAAAATAAAAGAAGCAGGTGTGGATCCGTGACCCACAACCTGCTCTGTATCAAACTCCCTACAAGTATCCTACTACGCGGAGGGTCACAGAACGGACACAGTAAAAATCAAAAACAGAAAATAATTTGCAAAAACATATTGTAATTGTGATATTACTATGTAATAATACAGATGAGTTCTTTGAACAGAATTTGGTGAATCGATATTGATCGATTTATCTCCCCCCTCTACGAGAAGGAAGCTAACGACGGGCTTCCTTCTTTTTTTTACACCTGTCGCTTTCACCGAAGCTTGTATAGGGATGTTTTTCCCTTCTGAAGCGTTCACAATTGACATTTGCCCCCAATTGACATATTGCAACCGTCTTAGTTCACCGATAAAATGAAACTGAAGGGAGTAAAATATGTCTGTTTATGAGCGTTTGATGCAGGCACAGGACCTGAAGTATCGGGAGTTTCAGACAAAACTTGTGCCCAACATTTCACCGGATTCCATCATCGGCGTGCGCACGCCTGCCATGCGGCAGATCGCCAAAGAGCTTTTTGGTACCGCAGAGGCGGAAACTTTCCTGCATACTTTACCCCACACCTATTACGAAGAAAATCTGGTGCATTTCTTTCTGATCGCCTTGATCAAAGACTATGCGACCTGTCTGGAAGAAGTAGACTGCTTTTTACCTTATGTGGATTGCTGGCCGGTCTGTGATCAGTCCAGTCCGAAGGTTTTTAAAAAGCATCATAAGGAGCTGATCGTCGAGATCCGGAAATGGATCGGATCGGACCATACTTATACGGCCCGTTTTGGCATGCGGATGCTGATGAACGAATTTCTGGACAGTGATTTTAAGCCGGAATACCTGGAACTGGTGGCCACCAAAGAGGGAGAGGACTACTACTTAAAGATGATGATCGCCTGGTTCTTTGCAACGGCCCTGGCAAAGCAGTACGATGCGACCCTGCCCTATATCCGGGAGCATCGGCTGGATGACTGGACCCATAAAAAGGCGATCCAGAAGGCGATAGAGAGTTTCCGGGTTTCGGAAGAACATAAGGCAGAATTAAAGGGATTTCGATAGAATACGATATTGCTATCAAGCGAAAACAAGGAGGCAACGATGGGACACACAGGATTAACACAAAAACAGCTGGTCAGTGTAAATAAGGTTTTGTTTATTGTAATTACCGTTTCAACGATCTTTGGCTTTATGGGGCTGATGGCACAGCTTTCTCAGTCCGGGCTTCCGCCGATACAGTCGCTGGTACCGGTCGCTGTAACGCTGATCAATTATGCAGTTACCTTGTTTTTCTACTTTACCAGGAAAGACATGTTTTATCAGTATGTAGCGGTAGGGTATTCGGTTGTTTACTGCGTTATGCTGCTGATGGCGGCATCCAATGCAGTCTTTCCCTATCTGATCCCGGTTATGATCGTGATGATCTTTTACCTGAACGTAACCATCAGTAATTTCTTAAGCGTGGTACTGCTGGTTCTCAACGTGGTGCGCTGTATCCTGAATTTCCGTGGGGCGGATCCTGCGGATGTGCTGGAAGGAACCATGGTTGAAGCGATCATCGTGATCCTGACGGCTGTCACTACCATCATGGGTACCAGACTTCTGACCCGGTTTATCCGTGAGAATACAGAAGAGATCGAACAGGCTGCCGAAGAGAGAGAACGGGTTTCCGAGCAGATCGTAGCGATCACATCGGAGGTTGGCAGGAACATAGAGGATTTAAAGGATTCTCTGGATACCATTGGACAAAGCTCCGGGAATGTCAGTACCAGCGTTGAGCAGATGGGTCGAAACAATGCAGAGATCGTAGACGAAGTTTCCAGGCAGACGAAACAAACCGATGAGATCCAGGGATTTTTGGACGAAACCAATCAGGTTGCAGCTTCTGCTGTGGATGTTTCGGCAGGAATGGCAGATGTCCTGGATCGTTCGTTGGCCGATATGGAAGTACTGGTGCAGAAGACCGCAGAAACCATTCAGGTGGGAAATCGGATGAAGGATGCGGCGGAGAAGCAGAAACAGTCTTCAGAAGATGCCCGGAACATTACGGATATGATCCTGAATATTTCCAGCCAGACCAATCTGCTGGCATTAAATGCATCCATTGAGGCTGCCAGAGCCGGAGAAGCAGGAAGAGGATTCGCAGTCGTTGCAGAAGAGATCGGAGATCTGGCTACCAAGACGAAGGTCTCGACCGAAGAGATCACAAAGCTGTTAAAGGAATTGCAGGATAATGCGGGAGAAGTATCCGCATATGCCGATCAGACCGTGGACATGGCCCATGGACAGGCGGATCAGGTACAGCAGACCATGGAGCAGCTGAAGGAAACGAAGCAGCAGTCTTCCGAACTGCAAAGAACCCTTCATACCATCAAGGATGATATGCTGCGGATCCAGAGTTCCAATGATGAAGTGGTCAGCTCTGCCAGTCGTCTTCTGGAAACCAGCGAGCTGTTCGCTTCTACGACCAAGGAAACCGTAGAAGTCAGCCGGGAGAATGCGGACCGGGTAGAAGCATCCCGAAAGATCATGGATCAGATCGCTGCCAAAATGGGAGAATTAAGCCGATAATGTCCCGCGTATCCGCGCACAAAGACCCTGTGTCATTTTTGGCAACCTGTAGTATTTTTGCTTGAAAATACAGGTCGTTTTCGATACAATAGTTCTACAAAGGAGCGGTTATCGCTCTATACAAAGGGAGTATTGGTATGAATTTTGAATTATGGCTGTTTGCGATCAAGCACCTGGGGCAGACCCCGGATGCTTCCAAGAATATCTTCAACAATATGCCGGAAGAAGAGAAGAAGGAACTGGAGCAGGAGTATGCATCCAGTGAGTATGCAGAATAAGGGGTAACTCCGGCACAACAGATCACACAGTAAAAGGCGGCTGCAGAAACAGGGTATACCGATGAGGTGCTTTTGTTTCCTGCGGCCGATTTTGTTTTAGAATTATTTAATGGTTATTCAACAGGGAGTTTATAGCCATTTGCGTAGTATCTGCTACAATAAAGATAGAAACAGACCATCGGAAGCTATGAGAGGAAAGGAGGGAGTCAGATGAAGATCATACAGGAACGTACCAAGCTGGAGAATCTGAAAAAAGTACGGCAGATGCGCCTTACCTTTGATGATGAAAACAGCGATTACAACGTGGAACTGCGTTTTCGCAGGGACATGCGCAAATTTAAGAACCTTTCCTGGCTGGTGCTGGCGCTTCTTGGGATCCTGTCCGTGACGGTCAGCCTGCAGCATCGCTGGGGCAGCTTAGGACTGTTGCAATGGGCATCCCTCATCCTTCTGCTGGCCGAATCCATAGGACTGTATCTGTTTTACTATATCCGTATTTGGAAAAGTGACCATTCGGCGGTGATGAACCGCTTCGATGAAAAGGATTACTTTATCTACTGGCTGTTAGTGGATGACCGGGATCCCAGAGTGATCCTGACCAGTGAGCAGAGCTCCTGGCGAAAGAAGTTTCATCCGGACTGCCTCATCATCCGTCCCAGTCTGATCGGAAAAGCAAGACTGTCCGCCTTTACCTTCAAAGGGGAAGGCGTGGAAGTGGATACCGTCAACCTGGACGATAACGAGATCATTCTCTCGGATCTGAAGGGGGATATCGACATCGGAACCATCTGATCCGAAGGGATTGGTTCCGGCTTAACACCAAAGGAGAAGGACATACATGAACGTATCGGAAGCAATTACCAAGAGAAGCTCTACCAGGGGCTATACAGAAGAAAAACTGACGGAACTGGAGATCAAGACCATTCTGGAAGCAGGCCTCAAGGCACCTACCGCAGCCAATAAGCAGGAGATCCATTTCTCCGTACTGGACGGGGATCACCCGGCATTAAGGGAAGTGGAAGATGAGAAGAACCGTCTGCGAGATCTTAACAATGTACAGCACAATTTCTACTACGAAGCCCCCACGGTGATCGTGATCAGTGCGGATGCAAGTTATAAATGGAGCCCTCTGGATGCGGGCATTGCCGTGCAGAACATGGCCCTTACCGCGGAGGAACTGGGTTTGGGCAGCCTGATCATCGGCTGCATCTATGATGCCCTGCGGGGAGAGCGAAAGGATGAGTTTGCAGCCAAGCTGGCGATCCCTGACGGGTATGAGTATGAGATCGCCCTTGCCGTAGGCCATAAGGCGGTGATTAAGGAACCTCACACCTATGATGCCACAAAGCAGATCACGTATTTGTAAAAAGAGCCGTTTTACCGGTATTTAGCCAATCCAGACTAAATACCGGTTTTTTGATGCATGGGACCGGAAAAGGAGTATAATCAGAGTAATCGTTTTTGGAGGTTAGCATGGGAATATTTGAGATCCTGCTTCTGGCGGTGGGCCTGGCGATGGATGCTTTTGCCGTATCCATCTGCAAAGGTCTGGCGGTTAAGAAGCTTTCTATAAAAGAAATACTGATCTGCGGAATCTGGTTTGGTTCCTTCCAGGGCCTCATGCCTTTCATCGGATTCCTGTTAGGGTCCGGATTTGAAAAATGGATCCGCATTGTGGCACCCTGGGTGGCCTTTATCCTGCTTACCCTGATCGGTGTCAATATGATCCGGGAAGCCTTTTCCGAAGAGGAAGAGGAGACAAGTGCGGGGCTGGACGTAAAGACCATGTTTATCATGGCGGTTGCTACCAGCATTGATGCCCTGGCAGTGGGCATTACCTTTGTAGCGATCCCGGTGCAGATCCTGGATATGGGGAAGATCGCAAACACGGCCCTTGCCTCCGGTATCATCGCGGTGGTGACCTTTTTGATCTCCTGCATCGGTGTAAAGATCGGAAATCTCTTCGGGACCCGTTACAAAGCAGGTTCCGAAGTCATGGGTGGTACGATCCTGGTGTTCATCGGTTTAAATACGCTGCTGGATGCCTTGGATACATCCGGTGCCATGAACAATTCCGATGTGATCTTCGGGATGCTGATCCCTCTTGTGGGAACCGTGGCAGGTGCAGCCTTTGTCTATGCGAAAAAGCCCCTGACCGACAGCTTTCGGACCGTTATGGCAGGAGCTTCCGCGGGGATCATGTTTTCCATCTCCGTATGGGGGATGATCGAACCTGCCATCGGCAGTCTGGATGGACACGGGATCCGCGAGATCGGGCCCATCATCGGCTTTTTCTGCCTGGGCGTTGTCCTGTTATATGTGCTGGACCATGTGGTGCCCCATACCCATGCTTTTGTAGAGATCACGGAAGGACCGGAGAGCGGTCTTAAGACAGAAACGAAAATGATGCTGGCAGAACTGATCCACCATGTTCCGGAAGGGATCGCGCTGGGGGCAGTCTATGCGGCACACTTTATGAAAACAGAGTGGATCAGTGTTTCCATGGCCCTGATCCTGGCAGTCGCCATTGCAGTGCAGAATTTCCCGGAAGCCCTGTTCGTATCCCTTCCCGCCAGAGAAAAGGGAACCGGGGTAGGAAAGGCTTTCTTTTTCGGCGTGGTCTCCGGTGTGACCGTGCCGCTGCTGGCGGTGATCACCTTACTGGCCCTCTTACTGTTTCCGGCGGTCATGCCTTATGTGATGGCCATGGCAGGAGGCGCCATCATCTTTACGACGGTGGAAGAGATGCCCCTGATGACAGCAGGAAAAGAGAACGACACGGGAGCCATCTCCTTTGTGATCTGCTTTGCCCTGATGATGCTGATGATCTTTGCAGGTTGATACAAAAAAGAAAAGAGGTAGAGCGTTTGCTCTACCTCTTTGTGATCTTAGCTAATTCCGATTCCAGTTTGTTCCGTACCCATTCCCGTTCTTCTTCCCTGGGAAGATAGTAGAGATAGGATTCCTTGACCATCTCCGGGGGAAGACCGCGTCCCACGATCTTAAAGTTTATATATCCACGGTCTATGTAGCTGCCGATGTCCTCACGCCCGATGAACGCCGGGCGTTTTTTGCATTCCTCAAAGGAAGGTGCTTTCGTCCGATTGGGACAGGGGAAAGGCTTTCCCTTATCAAAAGAGAGCTGGCAGGCAGATTCGGCCTTATAATGCTCCGCACGCTTGGTGCAGCCCGGGAAGCATACTTCATCCACCAGGATCTCAATCTTGTCTGCAGAGGGCTCTAAGGCCTTTAAAACGGCCTCATTGTGATTGAGGTCATAGTCCAGGACCACCAGGTAGTAATCCTTGGCCAGTTCCTCCTGTATGCCCTTTAGATCCGTGATCCGTTTGGTGGTAGAAGAGATGTATTTAAACTTCGGGTACTTTTTCTTCAGATAATCCTCCAATACCGGACGATTGACCAGCACCTGGTTTTGTCCGTTGTTTGCCAGGTCCATGATCAGGTTACAGTAGGTATCGTTTAAATGCTTTTCTTCCAGCAGGGAATTGGTCCAGGTAAAGCGCACCGGTACGCCGAAGCGGTTGTAGGTGGAAATGATGGTCTCCATTTCCCGCTTGGGGGTAATGCCGATCACCGCCCGTCCGCCGTTCCAGATGGCGCCGGGAAAGGTGCCGTAGACACTGCCCACGGTGTACCCTTCTTCAAACTTTTCCGGATAGGTCTGCATCAGATGGATCATCACCTGATTCATGTAGAAATACACGCAAAATCCGGGAAGATGCCAATAGACTTTTTTCATTTTCTCACTACCTCACCCCATATAGATTCCGTCAGCTCTCTGCAGTAGTCGTAGGAAAAAGCACTGTCCTGAGAGCGGATCTCATTTTCATTTCCCAGTGTTTCATCATATTCCCCAAGCGGGTAAACGGTGACACCGTCATGCCCGGAGCGCACATGACAGATCAGCGGGATCACACCGTAATCGGAGACTTTGACGGTTCCGTCCTTGTCTCTTTCCAGCGTCACATCCGCCATACCGCCTACCATGCGGTTGGCAACCCCTGCCCCTGTGCCGGAGGTCCAGTTTACAAAGTTTCCCAGGGAATAATAGACCACCATGGAATGGCCGGCATCATCCTCCATTACCGTCACGGGTTCGATGACATGAGGATGTGTGCCCAGGACCAGATCTGCGCCGTGGTCCAAGAACAGTTTACACCAGTTTTCCTGATCCTGCGACGGGGTCAGGGAATATTCCACGCCCCAGTGGGGGCAAACGATGGTAAAATCCGCCAGGCTTTCCGCCTGCTCCAGATCGGCGATCACCTTCTCCTTGTCCAGCAGCTCCACACAGTAGGGCATATCGGAAGGAAGGGCGATGCCGTTGGTGCCGTAGGTATAATTGAGGATTGCCAGGGTGATTCCGTTAACGGACACAAGGGGGATCTCTTCGGAATCCGCTTCGTTATCGTAGATTCCCAGGACGGTGATATCCGGGTAGTCTTCCTCCCAGTTGGAGAGGGTGTTTAAGATCCCCTTCTTACCCTTATCCAGCGCGTGATTGGTGGCATGGCAGATCACATCAAAGCCGGCATCGACCAGGGCATCTGCGAT
>JAILDL010000098.1 GCA_024689465.1 Lachnospiraceae bacterium | reverse complement strand
CGATGCCGTCGTATTCCTCGATCCGCTGCAGTATAAAGGATACTTCCGTGTTGGCATATTTATCCTTGGAGTCCTTTACTTCGGAACGCTTACTCATCACCGCATCCGCTTCGTCAAAGAACAGGATCATATTGGACTTCTGTGCCTTGGTAAATACCTCTTCCAGCCGTTTTTCCGTTTCTCCCACGTATTTATCCACGATCTGGGAAAGGTCCACCTTATATAATTCCAGACCCAGCTGCCCGGCCAGGGCATGTACCGCCATGGTCTTACCGGTTCCGGGAGGACCTGCCAGGATCACGGAAACGCATCTGCCGTATGCATAACGTTTCTTAAGTCCCCAGTCATCGTAAACCTTCTGTCGCAGTTCTACCTGTTTGATCACATCCTCCAGTACCCGCCGGTTGTGATCGTCGATCTTCAGATCCTCCAGGCTAAATCCGGGCTCCACCCGCTTGATGTTATCGTATCTTCCATCGTCCAGCACGTCGTAACAAAGCTTACAGATCAGCCGGGAATCAACGGTCTCTCCCGCCACCTCTGCAGAGTGGATGCTTTCGGTTACCCGTTTTACCTGTCCTGCCGTAAGTGTCATCTTGGAAGCCAGGGAAACGGCCATCTCCTTATAGGCATCCGGTAAGAAGCCGCTCCAAAGATCCCGCGCGATCTCTGAGCCTTTCGGCATGTTCATGGCAACATATCGGTTATGCACCGTAGGGATCAGCTTTACTTCCGGCTCGGTTAACAAAAATAAGGGCAGGATGCAATAGGATGCATAGGTCCGCTCCAGACGGTCGATCATAAACGCCGTGTCCTTGCTGACGGTAATGTTTCGAACCACCAGAGCCCTCTCATCCAGAAGACAGGTCCTTACCAGACGGCGCATCACTTCTTTGGGTTCCGAGGTTCCGATAAGATAGGCAAAATCCACTGCCAGAAGTCTGAGCTCCAGATTCTCTGCCACGGCGCAGGCAAGGGTATATCTGCCGCTTTCCGCTTCTCCGGAAAGGATGACATCCAAAGGCTTGTCCGGCTCTTCCAGCCGCAGTGCATCAACACGTGCCGTAAGAGTTTCGATGTTCCGGTCCATTCCGTACATCCCGGGCAGCCCCATATATGTATCCCGGGTTTGTGCAAACTCTCGGAAGGCCGTATCCAGACTGTCATTTCCGGAAAGGAATCCCAGAAGATAGTCATCCATGGTATAGGGCGTCAGATAATATGCCTGTCTGGTATCGGCAGCTTCCTTGTACAGAAACCGCACCAGCTCCTGTGCTTCCTTACAGGGTCCCAGAACTTCATCGATCTTGCCGAAATATCCGGCGCCGCGGGAAGCTGCGATGAGTGTAACGCCTTCCCCCTGCCCGGGTGTGATCCGCTCAAAGATCTCCGCCGATTTGGGAATCAGGATCCGAAGGGCAATAAGTTCCGTAAGAGAAAGAGCGACAGGATTCGTACCGACGATCTTCGCCAGCCGGTTTACCCGCGCCGCAGCGCTGTCTTCATCCTTTTCTTCCGGATCTTCCGCAAAAGCCAGATCTTCCGCTTCCCGGATCTCTTCCCCGGAGATATCCCTGGTAAGAAATTCCGGATATTGTTCATATAATTCCTCTTCCACTCTTCCCTTAATGGCAAAGGAAAGTCGCATAGCGCCCAACGCTGCTAATCTTCTCATTGGTTTCGTTTTGGTCCTTATTCTTAAAATAATCGGAGATTCCTCTATTATTTAGAGGAAGGAGAAAGGAAATTCCCGAATAACCGGCTCATCCAGCCTTGTCTCTTTGCCCGTCTTCGCATACCGGATAAATATTTTGCCTGTGCCTTGGGATCCATGGACGGTCCGCCGATCCCGGCAGGATCTGCTTTAGCAAATTCTCCTGCTGCATAATTAACCCCTTGATTGGTATCTTTTCCTTCAATAGCGGCCATAAAACGGCCGCTGCCATACTGATTTAATCCCACATACAACTGATTGTAATAGTCGCTGAGACGCTTAAAATCCCGATCCTCTTCACTATTCTCCATATCAAACAGATGCGGCGCATTTACCAGCATCTGCTCGGTATCCTGCGTCAAAGCAAAATGACTGCCGAATTCCGGTCCGATCTGTCGCAGGTAGTCTTCCGGATGCATCTGGGTTCCCAGGGTTCCGTAAGTTGCTTCCGCTCTCTTTAATGCCCTGTAATAGACCTGCTTCAGGTCTCTCATACCGGAATCTACGGTGTCATCCGCCTCTGCTGCAGCTACCGGATTATTGGGAACCAGATCCGTACGAACCGTCGCACTTAACTTTCGCATGAGCTGCATGACCTGATCCTGGGTCATCCCTTCTCCAAGGGTGGAGGATGTTAACAGGCTGGCAACTCTTGCTTTATTAAGGCCTTTACTGCTCCAGCCATCTCCGGCATGGGTAATGGAAGCGTTAAAGGAATCCTGCTTATAATCCAGTCCGTTAAATTCTGCAGCCAATGCTCTCTGCAGTCCTTCCAGTCCCGGGTTGACCTTGGAATATTGCTGTACGCCATTCTGCCAGAACATTCCCAGATCCCGGTCCTGATTTACCTTTCCGGCTTTGGAAGGATCTACGGTGGCACTTGTGGCAAAGGGCGTAGCAAACCCCTTTACCTCCTGAGGCCCTGATATGGCCATCGGTTCTTCCTGTCGTCTCCTTCTGCCAAACAGATTCCGGAACCAGTCCAGAATGCCTCCCTGATCTTCCCCGTACGATACGGTCTGGGTCACGGGAATGGGGGCTCCTGCCGTATTCGGTCCCATATCCATTGCGGATTCATTCATATACCGCAATGTTGCCTCTCCGGAGTGGTCCTTCTTAAATTTCTGATCGCTTCCAAGCTTCCTCCGGGCCATAAGCTTCTCTCCTTTGTTATTTATGCGGATGCATCCGCATCCTGCACCGGTTCATCATTTCCTGTAAACACCTGCCCGGTGTTTTTATCCCGGTTCATTATCCCAATCCTGCCTGATCGGCGCAGGATTGTTATCCCAAACCTACCTGGTCTGCGTACGGTTCGAAATCGGACTTGGTAAATACCTTACCTACCTTGACGAACTCGTACTTAACCGCCAGCAGATAATGCTTCATATGCACCTGTCCCCCTGCTTCCGGATCGGCCGCTGCAAGAAAGGCTGCATTTAAGATACAGTTCTTGATATTACCACCAACCAGTTCGTACTTCTCAGCCAGGAAGCGGATATCCACATCCTCTGCCATAGGCGTATCCTTGGGAATGGTGGTACGCCACAGCATCTCTCTGGTATCCACATCGGGGAACTGGAATTCCACGATGTATTTCATACGCCGGAAGAACGCGGGATCAATGTTGTGCTTGTAGTTGGTTGCCAGTACGCACACACCGTCATAAGCTTCCATCTCCTGCAACAGGAGGGCGGTTTTATTGTTATTGGAGGACTGGTTGGAGCCTCCGTCATCGGAACGTTTTGCAAAGATGGTATCGCACTCATCAAAGAACAAAACGACGTTACACTTCTTGGCTTCCCGGAAGATCATGGACAGGGATTTTTCCGTTTCACCTACGTATTTATCCACAACCTTGGAAATATCCACACGATATAATTCCAGATTCAGCTCATGGGCGATAACCTGCGCCATCATGGATTTACCGGTACCGGGTGCACCGAACAGGAGCACCGTAAGGCCTCGGCCATAGGGATATTTCTTGGTGTAATTCCATCCTTCGTATACCTGTTTACGGAAGTTCATCTGCTCAATGGCGTGGGTGATGGTCTCTCTCTGGCTGGCATTCATGACGATATCTTCAAAGCCGAACTTGGCTTCCACACGGGTGGCTTTCTGGGAAAGCTCCGAGGACATCTGACGGTTGCAGCCCTTAAACAGGCTCTTGCGGGAGATCACCTTTTCCTGATCCATTAAAGATAAGCTTCTGGCTTCCTTCAGGGCATCCTTGATCTTACCGGCGGTAAATACGAACTTGGTGGACATTTCCAGAAGGTCCACGTCATCTCCGAAGGTGTATTTCTGTGCGAAATACTTCCAGCATTCATAACGCTCGGTGGTGGAAGGTGTGGGCAGTTCAAATTCGGAAAAGGCTTCCTTGGTGATCTCCTTAAAGTTAATGGGGAGCTTGGACATGGCAAACACGGTGACATTCTTTTCCGTCAGACGTGAAAAGGCAAGATCCATGTACCCGAAGAACTTTTCCTTCTCTTCTTCCCTGTATTCCAATTCGGTCAGACAGCAGCAGGCATCCAGGAAGATACACTCTCTGGTGGCTGCCCAAAGGGCTGTCTCCACAAACTTAAAGTCATAAACAAACAGTTTCTTGCAGTTGATACGGATGGCACGAAGGCCTGCTTCCTCGCAGAATTTCTTAACAAAGAATCTTCGGCCGCTGCCGTCATCTCCGTAGTAGTAGAAGATCCGGCAACCATCCTCGTAGGAGATCTTCATGGCATCCAGGATCCCTGCGTTGGCCATGATGGGATCCAGTTCCTCGTCTCCCGTCACCATGTTAAAGAAACGGTCATAATTTTCATCCAGTCGCAGGGGATGTCTTCCGAAGAGGAAGTCGATCATTCGCTTGTCCGGGGATACTGCCGTGGAAAACGGCATGTTTTCTCTTACTTCCAGATGAAGGATGGGATGTAAGGCTTCCAGGCAGGCGGACATATCGCCGTAGGCCATGGTAACGGAAAAGCGGTTTCCGAAGTATAATTTTGCCGCAGACTCAATGGTAGGCGCAGACAGGTTACCGTTTTCATTAACGATCTGAAATACGCCGGCATAATCGGTCTGGGTGGAAGACATGATACCGCAGGCAAAGCAAAACAGGGTAAAGGGCTCAAAGTGAAGCTTTCTGGTCAGTTCATAGAACGGCAGCTCCAGACCTTCTTCCAAAGCAGCTGCTGCTCGTGCATCGATCTCGGCCAGGGTATCTTCGATGGTCTTTTCTGCGGGAGCTTCGTCCTTTTCGCTTTCCGTTTTGGTTTTCTCTGTCTCGGGCGCTGCACCGAAGCCTTTCAGAAGTTCCATCAGTTCTTCGTCCATGACTTCTTCTTTGGCTTCTGCTTTCGCTTTCTGCCCGGAAGGATCCTCTCCTGCACGACTCTTTTCCCGGTCCTTAAAATATGCGATCTTTTCACGACACATATCCCCTGCTACTTCAATATCAGGGTAAAGTACATTCTTATAACCACCGTTTCCTGCTGCGTAGATCTGCTTCATGTTTTCAATGTAATCATTCAGCGCCAGATTTACGCAGGCAAAAACGTGATCCATATACTCGTCGTAGGACACGAACGCATTTACCGTATTTGCTGTTTTCTCAGCTTTTTTACTTTTTTGTCCGGCCATATCGGTCTAGTCCTCTCCGGTGTGAAATATTGCGGTTTTATCAAAAATACTTTTGGCGGTATTGATCCCGTCTCCGCTATTGTCAGCAAAGGCACTTTTGGTTTTGTTTAACGGCTGCATCCTTTTTCGCTGTGCATACGTTAATGTATCCTCATCTTCCTCAGCCTGCTGTTTCTTTTTCTTTAAAAGTTCCTGGTTTTGCTTCGCCAGTCTGTCATCGATCCTCATTCGGTTACCTGATCCACATAATCCTGTAAAAATTCTTCTCGGGTGATCTCCGTCAGATCCAGATACCGGTTAAAGCAATAACCGATATTCCGGCCGTCTTCGGTGACCACTTTGGACCATTCTTCTCCTTGCTCCAGAACGTATCCGCCTTCCCCTTCCCGAAGTCTTGCGATTACTTTGGCACTCAAAGAATCGGCATCACGTACCATGAGAAAGGTGCTGACATTGATCACCTTAAAGCTGTAATAATGAATATCCGGGTTTTCCGGCTCTGCTTCGGTGGTTGCTTCCGCCGATGTCTCACCGGATGTTTCCACAGAAGCATCGGTCGATTCCTGCGCCGTTTCTTCCGCCGATGCATCGACAGAAGCATCGGTTAATTCCTGCGCCGTTGTTTCTGCAGCTGTATCTGCTGCTTCGCTGGTCTGCGTCTCATCACTAAGATCTGCAAAGGTCTGGCTATAGCCTACCTCTCCGATGATCCGTTCATCTTTTTCTGCATACCCCGCAGACTTAACGGTCCCTTCTCCATCCATGGGCTGGAAGATCAGGAACATGACCACCGTGATCACCACATAGGCAACGGCCATAAGAAATATCTTATTTGATCCGCCCTTCACTTCTAAGCCTCCTCTCTGCTTCTCTGGCTGGAAGGAAGCTGAATGTAGATGCCCATGCCCTTATCCGGCATACTCCGTCCGTAAATGGTTCCGCCGTAGTATTCCACAATGGCTTTGGCCTGGGTCAGTCCCAGTCCGTTCCCGCTGATCCGGTTGGACCCCTGGAAATTCAGTTCAAAGATATGTTTGGTCTCTTCTTCCGGAAGACCTGCTCCGGTATCCTTCAGGACGATAAAAATATCATCCTCCAGTTTGGATACGGTGATCACAAGAGAACCGCTGCGGTTCATGTACTTAATGGAATTATCGATGATATTCCGGAACATGATCCTGAGTCTGGAAGCCTGTGCTTTTACAAATACGGATTCTTCCGTGGAGGAGATCCGAATGCTCAGGCCCACTCTTTTGGCATCTTCCGCAAACTCCCCGGCACACTCGTGGATGATCTTGATGATATCCAGCATAACGGCCTGATCGGTAGCGGGAGGAAGGAATTCGTTTCCTGTATTATTCTTAAGGTCACCCAGCTCGTCCCTGGTGGTCTTCATCTCCTGTCTGAGATGATCCAGTGTCTGTTCCTTGCTGGCAGCTTCTTCCTTTACTTTTCTTAATTCTTCCAGTTTTTCGTTCAGCTCGCCTTCCCGGACATCCAAAGCCTTCTGCATCAGTTCCCGCTCGGATTCGGCTCTGAACCGTTCATCGGACAGTTCCTGCACCATCTCCTGTTCCTGGGTATCATCCCTCCGCTCCGCGCTGAACAAGAAAGCAAGAAACATCAGGCAGATACTGTGGAGCAATAACAAAATGACCAGTACCCAGGAGGGAAATCCCGAGAATAGTCCTGCCACAGTCACTGCAAAGAGAAAGCAGGCCAATAAAGCTGTTAAAACCTTTGAATTACGCATAATCCTTATCCTCTGTTTCCGGAAGCTCCACTTCTGTATAGTGAACGTCTTCCTGTTTTATGGTAGCAATATCGTGAGTGGTCATGACAATCGTTGTCCCCTGGCGATGGATCAGTTCCATCAGCCGGACAAATTCCGCGGAGGCTTCCGGGTCCAGGTTCCTGGTGGGTTCATCTGCCAGAAGGATCCGGGGGCTGTTTAAAAGCGCCCTTGCAAGGCATACCTTCTGCTGTTCGCCGCCGGAGATCTCATAGGGGTACCTGGCATGCAGCCGGTCGATCCCCAGAAAAACCAGGATATGAGTGATCTTAGCTTCCGTATCTTTTTTACTCCATCCGTAGATCCTTCGAGCGATCTCCAGGTTTTCAAAGACGGTTTTATCTTTTAACAGCTTGAAATCCTGAAAGATCACACCGAACTTCCGGCGATATCCGGGGATCCCGAAAGAAGGGATCCGGGAAATATCACGGTCTTCCACGAAGATCTTCCCTTCCGTGGGCGACACCTCTTTTAGGAGAAGCCGCAGAAGTGTGGTCTTACCGATGCCGCTGCGGCCGGTGATCACACAAAAATCCCCTTCTTCCACCGTCATGGACAGATCCTTTAACACGGGAGAAGTCTCCCCGTCGTAGATTTTCGTCACATGTTCCAGCGTTATCATGGTCAGATGATCTCAAAAACATCGGAAAATCCGGTGTCTTCAAATATCTCCATTACATCTTCGTTTACGTTCTTAATGACCATGGAGCCTCCCTTGGAAGCTGCGGTCTTATGCCCCAGCAGAAGGGCTCTTAATCCTGCGGATGAAATGTAGTCCAGTGCTTCAAAATCCAGTTCCACATGGTTTGCTTTCTGGAAGCCTTTCAGGATACTGTCCTGAAGCTCGGGGCTGGTGTTGGTATCCACTCTTCCTTCTACGGAAAGCAGGATCTTATCGTCGGTTCTTGTTTCTGTGATCGTCATTCTTGTTTCCTTTCGGTTCTCATTTGTTTATTTCCGTATGGCTTTCACCATTGTAAAATGCCGGTCGCCTGTGTAATATGGCTACCTTGGTAATCGTTATTCCCACCTATCTTGTATGTCAGTTCAGGGTAAGCACGCCGCCCATGGAAGAATCACCGTCCAGAGTCGGTGCCTTTCCTACGGGGATGGCCGCATTCATATCCAGATATGCGTTGCCGTCCATGGTGGCATTCTGACTGAGTTCTACCAGATGGAGCCTTGCTCTTACGGGTTTAAACTGCTCCAGTAAAAACATGAGCCTGTGCTTTAATAATTCCTTGATCTCTCCATGAACCAGAATGGTGACATCGTAGACACCGCCTTCTTTTAAATTAGGAGGCAATTCTGCACCGTCGGATAATAAATATCCGCGCATGGTGTTATGTTCCAGCACCTCCGCTTCATGCCCCAGCACGATCTGAATGATCCTGGTAAGAGCCCAGCGGGTACCTTTGCGTTTACTCAGTTCATAACCTTCCTTTACCAGATTCCTGCATACTTCTTCCGGCAGGAATCCACCGGAAATGTCCATACCCAGCCAGGAAGCATAAATGGGAAGCATCTCTGCGGGACAGGTGTCCGGATCCAGAAGACCGGGAAGCGCATCGATCTCTTCCTCCATATCGTTATAAATCGTGGAATACACCGACATCCAGCGATGGAAGAAGCTTCCCTCTTCCCGGTATACTTCGGGAAAGGTGTTCATAAAGGCATCTCCCACGGAATACACACAACCATCGGTGATGGAAACGGTTCCTTCTCCCACCACCTCAAAGGCGATGTAGAGATACCGTCCTTTCTGGGAATACAGCAGGATGTCTTCAAAGTTCACCTGCTTTTCCCCGCCCAGGTCCATCAGAACCTTTAATTTGGAACGGCCACCAATCTCCGGATCCGACAGATACTTCCAGATCCCGGATTCCGCATCGGTATAGTCCAATACCTCCTCATCGGTGGCAAATACATAGACATAGCCTGCCGCGTTACTGTCATGTTCCATACGAAGGGATAACCTTCCCCAGAATGCATCGGGGATTCCGCTGTCTATGGGCTTTAAAAAAGCATAATAGGGACCTGCAAAGGTTCCGTCCTCATTCATGTGGGTCGTAATGCCATCCTCATGGATATCAAATCCCTGAAGAAGGGCCGTTTCCCATCGATTTTTTTTGATCCTGTATTTTCTCTCCGCCATACCTTTTTACTCTCCGGCTACGGTTTCTATGGATATTTCTCCTGCCAGGCAAAGCACGTCTGCCTCGGGATAAACATCGGAATCTCTGTACTGTGCAAGATTCCGGTCATCGGGCATCAGGGACAGATCGTAAACATACGATACACAATCCAGTGCCTCAATGGCTGCAAAGATCTCCCGGAACCGCAAAGGTTCTCCGAAATTCCTGGAGGAATGCACGTCATCGATGCGCCGCCGGATCTCCTGTACGATCTCCTCTGCGGGATGTTCGTAGTGACGCTTTACATATACCGTTCCCCGTACATGGATCTCCACATAACGGGGAGATACCACCTTGATCCGGGTGGTGAGAAGACGACGCTCGTCCAGCCTTCTTGCAATCTCCTCCCGGTAGATATCCGAAAGCACCGGTCTTTCACCATCGGTACCGGGAAGCACCGCTACCGTCACCAGATTTTCCGCTTCATCGATCACCGCATGCGCTTTCCGGATGCATAAGCCCGGAGTCTCCAGGGCGATCTGTTCATAATCTCTGGCCGTAACAGCAGTATACGTATGTTCCACATCTTTGCGGAACCGCACACCGACATCACTTAAGCGCTCTCTGTAAGCGCCACCGGTACCGGGACCGGGGTTGTACCATTTGGCGGCAGGCAGCTTGGAGTCCGGCACAAAAGTGCTCATGGCCCGCACATTTCCCTTCTCACCTTCGGTCACTGCCGCGGATGCTACAAACAGATCCGCACCGATATAATTCCCCGCATCTTCTATAATGATCCTTCCGTCATCTTCCAGAAGATGATAGTACAGGGCCCCTGCTTCCTTCTTTTCCGGTCTTACGAAATCATAGATATAGGTTCCGTCTTCATCGGTTCTTCGAGCGATGAGGCAAAAGCTGTCGGTGACCAGATGCTGCAAAGGCAATACAAATTCCTGCTCGTCATAGCCCAACACTCTGCCGATCTCGTACTGCTGCATGATCCGGGGATTGTATAAAACCACTCGCACGGGATCTTTTAAGTCGGAGTCGGGACGGATCTCCCCGCAAAAATCCAGGGTAAATCCGGTCTGTTTTCCTTCCGGTCCCGGAGAACCGGGAGTATATTTACAAACTCTGCCTTCCTCGTCACCGTCGTAGGAAAGCTCATATCTTCGATAGGATGATCCTTTTTCCTCCTTGGCAAATACCAGGATGAACTCATCTTTTGCCAGAGGATGCTTCACCGTCAGCTTCCCTGCTCTTGAGAAAATGATGGACGCCGCTTTGGTATCTTTCTGCCATACTTCAAACAGGAAGCTTTCGATGAGGGTAAGGCGGGGCGGAATATCGTACTGTGCCCGCTCCAGGACAGCCCTTACGCAGTATCCTTTTTCCGGCGCTTCGTCACATACCGCTGCTCCCTCCGGGATCCTGAGACGGATCTCTCCATCGGAAAGGAAACAACCGGTAAAATCCCGTACCTTGATTTCCTCAAAACCGTGATCTGTATAGCATTCCCACCGAAGGGCCGCAAATAGATTCTCCGCGTGCTCCGGCACAGGATTTCGTCCGCTTTGTCCCTGCATGTTCACATAAAGGATCAGCTCTTTGTCTTCATCGGGAAGAGAATCCGTTACCAGATACAGGGCATCTCCCACCTCGGGTTCTGAACCGAAAATTTCAACGCCTACGGGAACATCCGGTCTTGCCAGATAAGAGATATCCCGAAATCCGTTGGCATCCTTCGCGTAGATCCCCACCATCCGGCCACCGGCCAGAACGCTGCGGTTGGTCTCAAAGATCATTCCGCCCAGAGAAAATCTGGCATTCTGAGGGATATTTACCCCTTCCTTTAATCCTTCTGCTTTAAGCAAAACTCTGGCGCACTTTCCTTTTTCCGGCCGAAAACCAGCCAGAAGAAACAGACGCCGCAGTGCATCCGCAGGGACCTCCGGGATCCTGGAATCCTGTAGTGCGGTAAAAGCACTTAAGTTCTCCAGAATGGTGATACCGGGATCCGAAGGATTATAGTTGGTCCACTCCGAGGAATAAAGAGGGATCTCCGCTATCGCCTCCCCAATACGCTCTTCATATGTTTTAGGTGTTACTTCTTCAATCCTGAGCATCTAACTCACTCCGATCGTACAGAATATTGACCTGATGTTCACCGCTTCTGCATACCATGAAGGGTGTCACCTTAAGGCTGTCATAATCACATTCATGTTCTCCTTCATAATCGGTATAACGTACCGTTATGGAGGTCTTGCGGATCAGGGCCTGTTTCCGGATCCCTGCCAGCTGCATAATGATCTGGGGCTTCTTGGGCATGGTACCGATCATCCAGCCCTTGCCCTGTTCTCCGCCACCGCTTATGGGATCCAGATACTGATCCAGCACATCACTGATGCTGTTTTGTACCTCAAAACTGTCATCCATATTCATGACTTCGGTCCATACCGTAACGGATACATGAACAAATACGGGTTCCGCCACATGAAGCTTTTCGGGGATCACCGAAAGTTCACAATGGGAACGGATGTATTTTAATAGTCTGGGCTCCAGACGATGGAAGGAAAACGATCCTTCTTTGTAATCCTTCATAAGAAGCACCAGCGAAAGTTCGGACGGATCATCTCCGCCCTCTTTGGTGGCCCCCGAGATCACAGCCACCTTATCGATGGCTCCCGAGAACCGAAGAACTGCCCGTTCATAATCTCCTGCGGAAACCAGACGATCTCTGGAAAAGATCATGTCTGCCCCACGTTTCAGGGCTTCTTCCACGGTCTCCATGTTGCTGCCGCCATAGGCTCTGACGGGATTGGTCACATAATCAATGAACATCTGATCTTCCGGCATGGCTGTAAGACTTCCTTCCGGAACGTTGGCGGCTTCTCCCAGGCTGGTCCGAAGTTTCACCTTGAAGGATACATCATTGATCACTCTGGGGATCTCGCAACGGATACCGTCTCCAAACATGATATTGCCGGTGAGACGATCCAGACGATAGCAGCGAAGCTTATCCCATGTTTTATCGCCTTGATGGGAATCCTCCGTGCGATCCGGGAACTGCTCCACTTCATGCCAGCGGATAAAACAGGAGGATACATTACCGGTCAGATCATATTCCAGGCGCACATCCTCGGGGTACAGAACCGAGAGATTTTTCAGTTCCTCTCCGGAAAGCTGGCCTTTTTCGTTGACCCAAACCTCTGCGTCCAGAATATTGCCGGAACCTAAATAAGTGGTATAGCCGGCGACTACTTCATCCATATAGAAATCTTCTTCCGGAGTTTCCACCGCATTGATCACGGAAACCGCGTTGAGAACCAGATCGTCCACATGTGCCATGAATACTTCTGCCTGCACCGGGCCCTGGGCTTCATCTCTTACAATACGCATCCAGTAACGCTTCTTGCCTTCACAGGTGGTTTCGGCTAAATCCGGAGGTGGCATGAAAACGATGATACCGGAGTGGCAAAAGCCCTCGGTGCCGTCAATAACTTTCATCTGCTTAAAGCCGCGGATGGTTCCGTATTCGAACCGGCATTTCATGCCTCTCTCCCCGGTTCCGCCCTGAAGTTTTACAAACATTCCCACAGGACCGGAAGACAATGCCCCGTCAAATCCGATATACAGGGCGTCATCGGTATAATCCGAAGGCATCAGGATGTTAAAGGGTGCTCCCCCTTTTGCCTTAATGGAAAGGTCGGTCATTCGGGTACCGGATATACTCTTCAGCTTCTCCGGCCGCATCTCCCGTCCTTCATAGGAATAGGAGACGGTAAGGCCCTTGATCACCGGATAGTGATGCAGCACCGGACGCATATAGCAGTTGTCCGCCCGCAGCAACCGTACCCGGAGAAGTCTTCCATGATAATAACCGCTTTCGGTTTCTGCCCAGTCATAGGGGCAATTAAAGGAAAGGGAGTACTTGCCTCCTTTTTCCGAGGCAAACAGATTCTTGTATTCTTTGTCACAACGCAGCAGCTTCCAGCCAATGCCGTTAAAATACTCAATGGCCACTTCATCTGCATAGGTATCCGCCATTTCGGATTCCTTAATGTTGTTCACCTTTTTCTTGATGATCTTTAATTCACTTTCTTCCTGCTCTCTGGTAAGACTCAGTACATTCTCTCCCAGGGACAGGTCGAACTGCAGGGTTACCCTGGCTCCCGGCTTATGAAAGCAATCCTCTTTTCCGATGTAACATTCGGCATATACGGCCAGAGTGTCTCCGAAGGGCGTAAATCTTGCAGGGTCCATCTCGTTGGTTCCGTCTCCCACATAATCCACCGGCTTTTCGGTTCCTTCCGACCAGAGCTTGATATCCGAGATCTCATAAGCATGGATCACCGGCTTCTGTGACGCAAGAACTACCAGTGAACTTTGGGTATCTCCATCTGCCGTCTTCCGGCAGGTGCCTGTTTTCTTTAAACGGAAGACTCCGTCCGGCATACGCTTTACCTGGTCAAATTCCTTAAGGCCTTCTTCTGCCAGCCACAGGAAACGGAAGGCACCGTTTTCGATCCCCGTAGTGAGTTCTTCGTTTCCTTCCAGCTTGATAAAGATGAATTCGTCCTCTACATCGAACACTGTGGAGTGATAGATTCCCAGCATGAACTGAGAGATGCTTCCGGCTCCCTCTTCGCCAAACAGTACAAAGGGTTTTAGAACATAACGAAGATCTTCTTCCTCTTCTTCCTCTGGTTCCACCAATGATTCCGTTTCCGTCTCTTCAAAAAAAGCGGGAGAATCAAACTGACCTTTTAACGGTATAATGCCCCCGTTTTCCCGATCCGTCATAAACACATCGCTGATGGAGGATGCGGTAACATACAGATCCCGCTCCGTTGCAAAGAGGACTTCGGATTCCCCGTCTTCTCCCGTTCCTCCGGAAGAGATCAGGGTACCTGCTGCCACATGGGTTCCCTGAAGGGCACTGTCCACCAGTTTAAACACCACGATACTTCCTGCCGGTACGGCACGCTTTAAGGTAAGATCCAGAAAATTCACAAAGGCTGCGTGGTAGATCTCCGGCACACGGTTCAGGTGCTTGATGTTTTCCTGCATCTGTCTGGCATAGATCAATGCGATCGTGGATCCGATATCCGGATTGTTTTCGGAAAAATGCCACTCCGGTGTAAACTCCCGGGAAAGCTTTTCAATTTTTGCTTCAATGTCTTCAGCTGTTCTTGTATCAATCTTATACATCTTCTATGATCTCCGGTTGATAGAACTCGGGTTCTTCCGTCTCCTGTTCAGGTTCTGCATTAAGATAAAAAGGAAATACCAGGTTGTCTCTTGTATTGGTGCTGATCACCGTATAGTCCACGTTGATCAGCAGCACGCCCCCTCCGGGAGCATTTTCCGTGGTAATGTTCACCTCTCCGATACGAGGCTCCTGTTCCTTCAAGGTCTCCGTGAGCCGGTAGGTCAGCATGGATATGGAGGTATTGCTAAGATCCATAAACGTATAAGCCAGCAGATCGCTTCCGAATTCCGGTCTGGTAAAACGCTCGGTCCGCTGGGTCATGAGAATGAGATACACGGATTCCTTCACACTTTCATTTTCCGAGACCATTGCGATGCGGCCGGTTGTGGAATCGATCTGGGGCGGAAATTTCATTCCCGATCCCAAAAATGAGTTCGCCATAATGCCTCCTTATCCCAACTTAATGGGGGTACCCGATACGGTCACCGGACCGCCGGATTCAATCTTCGTCATGGAATTGCCCTTTACCTGGGCATTTGCTCCGGACAGATCCAGCCGTCCGGTTGCCTCCAGTTTGATAGTGTCCGTGGATTTCAGATTGATCTTGGAGGCGGAAAGCTCCACGGTTCCGTTACTGCCGTTCATGGTAAGGGTGATGTTATCTCCTACCTTGATGGTCAGCTTCTTTTCCGTCTTGATCTCAATGGTTCCCTTCCCTTCCTGGGTATTGATCTTCAGGCTGTTATTGCCCTTCTTGTCGGAAACCAGGATAAAATCCTTTTCATTGTCCAGTTCGATCTTATGCTCTCCGGTGGAACTGGTAATGGTGATCCGATCCTTCTTTCCCTCCTTGTCTTCGGAACTGTCCTGGAGACAAATGGTATTGCCGTGGGTAGAGACGATCTTCTTAAACTGATTTTTCTTATCCACTGCTTTCTTTAAGAACTGGTCCGATACCAGGGGAATGCATCCCACCACGTAGGGACGCTCGATGTTACCCTCTTCAAAGGCCACCAGCACCTCGTCCCCCACTTCCGGCAGGAAATAATGGCCCCATTTGAGCCCGCTGGAAGGCTGTGCGACTCTGGCCCATAACAATTCGTTGGCCTTATCATCTCTGGAAAGGATCTTCACACAGACTCTGCCAGGCATTTCCTCTACGTAATTCTTGGTCACCTGGCCAACCACCACACCGAAGATCCGATTGTCTCCGGTCTCTGTTTTCACGATCTGCTTCTGCGCGATCTCGTCTACGATTTCGTATAACATGCTTTACTCCGCGTTATAGTTTTATGCCGGTAGAAACAGGGCTGTAAAGTCCTGATGCCTTTCCGGTGATATGTGTCTGATAGAAACTGTCGCCGGACATGCTGTGTCTGACACTGGTCACATAGAACTTATTGGACACGTTCTTGCCCAGACCGTTCACCAAAACGAATTTCCCGGGGATCAGTTCGGGGATTCCCAGCATATCCGCTTCCATTGTGCCGAAGCGATAACTCATTTCCTCCTGGAGAAAACCGGCTCTGTACTGGGCCTCCTGCTGAGTTGCTGCCGTAGGATCGATGAACACCTTGGTCTGTTTTGCTACCAGCTGCTTTGCTTTGCCGGTATGAGAAATGGTACTGTCCATCTTCGTCTTATAATTCACCATCTTGCCCTTGGAAGGATCCACATTGCGGACTTCGATCTTTCCTGCCAGCCCCGTTACGTCATAACCGATCTCAAAGGCCATCATGCCCTGTTCGGGTCCGATGGTCATCAGCTCCTTGGTATCGCTTTTGGCCTTTCGGAAAAAGATGGTATCGATCACCTGGAAAAATTCGTAATTATAACGCTTGGCCGCCCGTACCACAAACTCATAATCGCTTTCATTGACCATCTCAATGGAGCGGTCGGTCACTTCCTTCTTATCTCCGCCGGGAGAAGGCTTCTTATCCGGCGTATCGGTAATGCTCAGTTTCTGGAAAACGCTGGAAGACCCTTTCAGCTTCTGATAAAAGCTTTGCTTGAAAATGCTGTTCACCGCTTCCGAATAACTGGATGCCTTGATCTGTTTGGCATAATCATTGGCCATCATGATGCCTTTGATATCCATGGCGTGAACTTCCACACCGGGGACTTCTCCCCGACGGAACACATACACCACCTGACTGATAAAACCTCTGAAAACGGGTGTCACTTCATCTTCATACCCCATGGAGATCTCCACGGGTGATCCAAGTGTAATATATTTTTTGATATCATCCGACTTGAAGGTATGGGTCAGCGGATTGTACACATCATAGAGCACAAACTGTGCCACCGATGCTTCATAGCCGCTGGTAAGCTCCACTTCGATATTGGAAATGGCATAACTGCCTTTATCCTTGGCAACATCCTTGCCCCCCACCATGACCTTTACCCTGGGGATCTTGAAATTATTATATTTATCTCGTAATTTACTGAACTCAACCATGCTCTATCCCAGATTAATAAGATTTGTAGCCAACTGGCTTCCACCCTTTACGGTATCCAGTTCATCTCCGCTGAAGGCCTTTTTGTAAGCTTCTTCCCAGGGCCCCAGACTGTTAGGCGCGGGATCATCATGCATACAAAGGATGGACAAATTGATGTATGCCCGGATGGGTTGCCCCTGAAGGTTAAACATCACGTATTGCGCGGAAACATTATTTAAGATACCCACATAATTCATACTGCCCCAATGGAATCCCACCTGACGGGTGTAGGGACTTCGCAGAGCCGCAATAAAGCCTTCCACCGTCTGCTGTACCGTTACCTGCTTCTTCCCAAGCCCGGTCATAACGGCACCTGCAATGTTCTGTCCCAGCTGCGTCGGGGAAAGGTTTAATTTATCTTCCATAAAGGCATCGGCGTTACTGACCTGATCTACCACCAGGCGAACGCTCATGGTGATCCGGACACTTTGCTTGGGCGGTTTTACCGTCTCACCGTTCTGTCCGTAGGTCAGCACCGGCATGAAGCCTTGTCCTCTTCCTCTCAGAGAGATGGATGAAGGATTAAACTGTACCGTATATCGTTTTATGGTAGGTGTTTTTCCCCCGCGACTATCCTTGATGTCAATGGTTGCTTTTTCAATTACACCAAGGTTTTGTGCGATCTTATTCCCAAGGGCTTTTCCTGCTTCTCCGGGTGTCATGGTTACCTCACTGATTCTTTGTCCTGCAACAAAGAATTCCTTCTATCTTCCTTCCGCCCCATCCGATCCTCATCAGATGGAAAGATTCATAATGGAATTATTGCCGACCTTATTTAACATACTTGCGCCTCCGCTGGTCTTATTCTGTACCTGTTCTCCGAAGGCCTTGGTAAATGCCTTATCCCAGTAACCGCCTTTTTCCGCCCGTTCCGTCTGATGATCCTGCTGAATGGCAAGTTCCACTGTGGCACGGATGGGTTCCCCTTTTTTGTTGAACATGGTGTAATTGGCATTTACCTGGTTTAGTTCCCCGCGAAATACCATGTCGGACCAGGTAAAGATCACCCGGCGGGTAACGGGAGATAACAGGCAGGCCATCAGGCCTTCCACTTCCGTTCGTACGGAATAGGTCTTACCCATGGCAGCGCTGACGCCTTCTCCAATGAGGGCTGCCGCTCCTCCGGTGCTCATCATGGAAGCATCCAGTCCGAAGGCATCCATCTGGTTCATATCATCAAAGATCAGCTGCATACCTAAGGTGGTAATGGCTTCCGTATTGATCTGGGTGATCTGGTTGTTCAGGATATTGGAAATACTGCTGTTATCAATCTCTCGAAGGCCTGCGGAGGTATCCAGATAAATACTGGAAGGATTGTACTGAACCCGCATCGCCGTATACCCCTGGGTATTGGCAATCTGCTTAATGGCTTCGAAGGAAGCGTTGCCGGTATTGCCGGCTCCTCTTCCGGATCCCAAAAGGCTGTTCTGGGCTTTACTTAAGGCTGTATTGGCGCCCATCAGTACGTCTCCCTGTAAGGCTCCCATCATTTCCCTTTGTGCCTGAAATGCCTTTTCTTTTGCTTCAGCCTCCGTCTTTCCCTTTGCGATCATGGAATCGATGGTAGCCAGGACAGCTTTCTCCATCGTTTCTTCGTCTATAATGAGATTTTGCTGATATTTTCTTACAAACAGCACCGCCTTCGGGAGTCGCCCCGTCAGGCTTGCAAGTGCGTCCTGTCCCAGTTTGCTTGTCGGCATTTAGAATCCTCTTCTGGCTTTCTCGCTCTTTAATCGTTTCTCTAACCGGGAATATACTTCATTGGAGATCATTCCCAACTGTCTTCTGACGCCACGTTCAATGAGTTCTGCGATCTCTTCTTTTTCTGCCGTTCCCATTTTCCCCGGCAGGTTCTCGTTTACTGTAACCGGCACGGTCTTTGTAACGGTTTTCACCTGTTCCGGCGTTTCCGTTACGGATACTTTTTCTCTGGCGGAGTTGCGTCGAAACTCTTCCAGCTGCTCCATCACATCTTCTTCCGTTAAGGTCTCGGTTACCTTGTAGATCATGTTGACCAGATTACGGAACCCGGTTCTTGTTTCCGTAAATGCCCGGTCTTCCGAAAGGGAACTTTGTGTTTTCGTAAGAAGCGATTCCACAAACAAAAGCTCAGCCGTGTTATCCTCGATCCTGGAAATACGCTCGCTTTCTTCCAGTACCCTCTCTTCCCTTCGGATTTCCTGACGGATCAGGGTTTCATAAGTATCGATGGCATTTAATACCCTGGTCTGACGGAAGATCTCACGGATAATGCTGCTTGTATCTGTTACAGGCGTATATTCCGCTGCTTCTGAGGTCGGCTCATAGACCAACGGTTCCGGTATATATTCCGGCTCCTCTTCTGTCTCGGAAAGGATAAAGCGGTTGATCTGCATCTCTGCCATCTCTCCCGGGGGAAGCGCAGCCGCCGTACCCGTTCCTGTTTTGGTCTGCTGATCGTACTGCCGTAAAATGGCCACCGTTTCCGGCGGGAGCAGCTTATAGATCATCTCTAATCTGGTCTCTATGGATGTGTCGGTACTTGTTTCCTGCTGCTCTAAAAGCTTCAGGATATGTTCCCGATCGGTAAGGCTTTTTAAACTTTCCCGGATAGTTCTCTCCCGGTCGGAGGTGACACTGGAGGATTTCTCATCGGTCAGAAGGATTTTCCGGATTTCCTGATAACGCTCCACCTGCTCTAAATTGGACTGATTGATCCGCTCCAGTTCCTCTTCCAGCGTTTCGTTTTCATAGTGGGTAAAGAAAGTCATCCCTGTTTCCCGGAAGGTTTCGGAAGAAGTCTCACTGGTCTGTAGCTCTCTGCTTCTCTCAATCTCCCGAATGACTTCCCCGGATTCGCGGGAGGTAACCCGTTCTAAGGTTTCAAACTGTTCTCTCAGCGCTCGCTCATAGATCTCCGTGCCCTTTTCCTGTTCGGAGATCAACCCCAGCAAGGCCCGGATCTCCTTTTCTTCGGAACGTTCCACAAAGGATAGGGCCGTATCCCGAAATACAAAGGAACTTCTGTGTTCTCTGGCTCCCAGAATGATCCGGGAAAGGATATTGTCTGCCGATCTGTAAAAGCTTTCCTTATAATCGGTCCAGTCTTTCCGGATGGTTTCCGTTTTCAGAGCCGTGATGTGATCCAGATTGCGAAGAACTTCCAGAAAAGCTGCGGAATTGATCCGCTCCCGGACTTTTTCTTCCGTTACAACGGAGCCGTCTCTGGTTTCTTCTTCATATAGGTTGTCTGCCCGGTAGATCATGGGGGCTTCACTTCCCAGAGCGATCTCCCGGTATCTCTGTAACAGAAGCTGTCTTGCAGTGTAATTCTGTTCGGAACGGATCACTTCTTCCGACGTTACCACTGAATTGTTCTGGGTCAGATTCATGTTTTCCACAATCTGATAGATCATACCGGTCTTCAGGCGGTTCATGATGCTCAGATACAGCTTGTTTTCATAAACGGTATCCGAAGATTCTTCGGTCTTCTTTGGTTTCTGCGGCTGCTCCGCATCCCTTAAAGCGATGAGATTGCGGATCTGCTCCGCGTGATCCATATACAGACTGGTAAGTTCCAGGCTGTTACGGGTCTCCGCAAGGATGTCCGTTACTTCCTCCATGAAACGCCGTTCATCCCGGATCCCAAGCTGTCGCAGTACCGAGGAAATAAATACCCGGTCCTGATAATTCAAAGTCATATCCCCGGAGATCAGAATGCGGTTCACTGCATTGTTGATAATGGTCTGCTGCATTTCCGTAAAGGCATAACTGGAGCCTGCAATGTTGGTCGTGGAGCTTCCCTCCCCCTCCATCAAAAGAATCTCCGGCGGAGTGTGCAGCATATGCGTCAAAGTCTCTCCCGAGACATTGGCTCCCATCAGATCATAATTTCCCCGTATACGCTCATCAAAACCGGTATCGTGCAGTTTAAATCCGGCAGTCTTCAGTTCTATGGGAGTTACGGTTGTGATCAATACTTTTTCCTGCTTTTACTATTTTTTAAGCATCATCCTGCTCAGGATCGCTTTAGGTGGCACCGCCTCCGGCGGCTGCACCCTGGGTATTTTCTTCCGGTACTTCCGTACCTAACGTCTGCACCATCATCGCTCTTAAGGTCTGGGGTTTTTCTCCCGACTTTACGCCCGGCCAGAGAACTTTTTCCGCCCTCTGGGTATCATTGGCAGGATGATAAGCGCTTCGTACACTGGTGGGGGTAGTAGCTGTCTCATCGGATGATGGATTATTCTCATCTGCAGGCGGTTGTACCGGTTCCGGCGGTCCGATCCACTTTCGTACGGTAGGACGGATCTTGGGATCTGCCTTATCATTGGCTGCAAGCACAGCACTCGTCTTATTTACCATGATCCGGCCATCATCCAATTTTTTCTCCGTTCCCAGTGGGATAGGGGGAGGAGATCCCATCCATAATCTGCCTTTATCCCGTTCATCGTTATTTGCCGGATGTCTGGCATGCTGGGTTCCGCCGTGGATCTTGGAGGTGATCTGCTTGTCTGTACTGCTAAGACCGGTCCCGTTAAACTCAAACTTGCTCAAAGCACCGGTAAACATACCGTCCGGCATGGTCATCCGCATCAGTTCCCGATATCCGATGGTGGTGGTTTCCGTTAAAAGACCGCTCTGTTCCGCGTTTAATTCTCCGTATTCCTTGGACATAACGGTACAGCCGGTAAAGGTATACACACGGAAAGGGGTAAAGTTCCCCTTCATCTGCATACGCCATACCATGAGCACCACCGGCAGGATCAGATCCGTACCGGGCTGAAGAGGGTCTAAATAGTCCACCCCCACATAACGTTCCACCTGAAAGGTGAACGGCTGGGAAACGGGTTTCCTGCGCATGTGCACGTAGTCATTTAATCCGCCTTCCTGGATGTATTCATATTCATTGGCCTTGGTGAAGTTATGGATCCTTCTGCAGGGCAGGTCAAACAAGCCCTCAACCCGTAACATGAAGTTAAAGTTGGGACTTACGTTTCTTCCGGTATTATATATAAGCCAGTTATCGCCCTGATCACCGATGGGTTCGTAAGAATCAGCCATGGATCTTCCTTTCAGTCTGAAAGCCTTTTATCCCATCCGGGTGGCTTTCAGATCAAAAATACTCTTCTCTTTTTTATCTTTCGAGGGATTCAGCTTCTCGTTTATTCCGGAAATCTCACTGCACCACCTGCGTCTTTGCCGATGCTCGATGTTCATAACCTCGTCCTTGCTCCAGTGAAAATAGTAGGAAATAAACGACATCTCCCTGTATAACTCATCCTCGGGATACAGCTTTAACCCTCTTGTGTAAAATTTAAAGGTACCTCAAAGGTCTTGCCGCAATCGGGACAGGTAACATGCATCACCGGTGCCTCGATGTCATTGATCTTCTGATACATATCCTGCAGATAGGCAAGATCTGCGGTAAACAGTCGCTCGATCAGGGTTGCTGTAACGGCTTCCACACCTTCCAGCTCCGTAATCACCTTGCTCAGGACCACGATGGTCAGATAGGAAGGATTGGAAAGAACACGCGGATCGTGGGTTGCACTGATCTCATCGCCGGCAGTTGCCAGACGCATCTTTCCTTTTTTGTGAAGTTCTCCCGCACCGTCCATATAGCCCTTGGGAAGTGTAAATTCGTAAACCGTATTCATAATTGCCGCCTCTCTTTAATTTATAGGTTTGTGAACACTGTAAGGCGCGCGGGAGACCCGTGCGCCCGGACTGTTCGCAAACAGCCAAGATAATACTCATTAGTTGGGGATTACCAGCTCTTCGTACGCGATCTCAACGGACTCAATAGCGATGTCGCTGTTCTTAGCGTCCAGATCGGGAGCGTTGTACTTGGTAACCCATGCATTGGTAAGGGTCCACTGTCTGCTGCCAACGGATGTGGTAACGGTAGACTGAGGAGCTCCTGCATTGATATCGATCAGCTCGATGGTCACATCGTTACGAGGGATCTGACCACGGATCTCGCTGACACATTCCTGAATCCATGTCTTGAATGCACTGTCCAGGATATATCCCATCTTAAGAGTTACATTACCGTGCTTTACAAGGCCCGGAACCTTAACAGGTGCTAAGCTTCCTGCATTACCCTGACGGAATTCGATCACGTCTACGGAAGCCTCAACTCCGGATACCTCGCTGAAAGCTGCTGTTCCTGCTACGCTTGCAACCGTAACGAGGAAGTTCATTTTTGTTAACGGATAGTAGGATCCTTTTCCGTTATCATAAGTATTTGCTGCCATTTATTATTCCTCCGTTCGTCTTACTCTTCTGATGCTGCAGCTTCCGCTGTATGTTGTGTAACACGGAAGATAACGAATTCTGCAGGTCTGGAAGGTGCAATGCCAATGTTACAGATAAGCTTTCCGCTCATAATGTCTTCACGAGACATTGTAGAAGGTCCGATCTCCACAAAGTAACTCTCTGCTGCGGAACCACCGGCAAGCATACCATTTCTCCACAGTCCGTCCAGGAAGGAAGAAACTGTAAGAGAAACTCTCTGCCAAAGCGTTGCATCGTTGGGCTCGAATACGACCCAGTTGGTATTTGCCTTGATACTCTCCTCTACGAAGATGAAGAGTCTTCTTACATTGACATATCGGAAAGAAGAATTGCTGGAAGCGGTTCTTGCGCCCCAGATACGGATTCCCTGTCCGGGAAGTGCACGGATCAGGTTCACGCCTTCGGGATTCAGGATATCCTGCTCTTCCGTTGTATAGTTAAAGGAAAGGCCGGTACACTGAACGATCTCGTTAGCGGGTGCCTTGTGTACACCACGGGCGATATCGGTTCTGGAATAAACGCCCATTACTGCTCCTGAAGGGGGTACGAACGCGGGCTTGTTGGCTGCGCGATCAAATACCTGCACCCAGGGATGATACATAGCTGCATAGGAAGAATCCACCATGCTGCGATAATCCAGCAGATCCTTGGTCTTGTATAATTCCTTCGGCATATCCAGCACTGCAAAACGGCTGCGGGTATTCTCGCAATGAGAGATCAAAGATACCATAACCTCGGGAGTTGTAATTCCGGGAACTGCCATCATACTTACGATATTGTTCTCAAGGAAAGCCTGGATACCGGTTCTCTTACCGGGGCCTTCGTCAACACCGATAAAGGTACCGGCATTGATCTTCTTGATATTACCGTTGGTGCCGCCCTCCAGAAGGAAGGATCCGTTAGCACCTTCATTTTCAAGGATAGCCGCAACGGGATCAACTGCTGTGTCGGGAGCTTCCACTTCAACGTCTACCAGTTCACTGCCGTTCATTCTTGCAGCCAGGAATCTGGGAGAAGAAATGTTCAGTGAAAGATCGGTA
>JAILDL010000047.1 GCA_024689465.1 Lachnospiraceae bacterium | reverse complement strand
CCGGATCAGAAGACGCGTGAGTCACCAGCTGGTCGATGATCTTATTAAATTCCAGAGTTTTTAATGCTTTTTCGTTCATGGTTCTATCTAAATTGGTTCCTTTATTATGCCTAATGTATCGTTTCTGTTGCTTGAAGCAGTGCGTCCCGTCTATGCCTTGACACCTCTACTGCCTGAAAGCTTCCGTCTGGTTCCGGAGGCAGTTAGATCCCCCGGATCACGCTTCGAAGCTTCAGGATGTTCCGAGGACTGACGGATAGTTCGTCTACGCCCATCTCCAGAAAGGCCTTGGTAAGGCTTGTGTCGGATGCCAGCTCGCCGCAGATTCCCACGTGGCAGCCTGCCTTGTGGGCATTCTCCACCGTCAGACGGATCAGCTTCAGCACCGCTTCATGATGGGGATCGTAGTAGTTGTCCAGATTTTCATTCTGCCGGTCGATGGCCAGGGTGTACTGGGTCAGGTCATTGGTTCCGATGCTGAGGAAGGATACTTCCTTTGCGATCTGGTCGCTGATCAGGGCAGCCGCCGGGGTTTCGATCATGGCACCTTCCTGCACTTCTCCGAAGGGTATGCCCTCTGCGCGCAGTTCTGCCTTTACCTGATCCATCACCTCATGGATCCGGGACAGTTCCAACATGGACGTGATCATGGGGTACATCACTTTGACGGACCCGTAGAGAGCAGCCCGCAGAATGGCCCGCAGCTGGGGTTTAAAGATATCCGGCCGGTTTAGGCAGATGCGGATCGCCCGATAGCCCATGGCCGGGTTCTCTTCTCTGGGAAGCGAAAGGCTCTCCAGCTGTTTGTCCGCGCCCAGATCCAGGGTACGGATCACCACATCCCTGCCTTCCATTTCCAGCGCCGCTTGTTTGTATGCTTCAAATTGCTCCTCTTCGGTGGGGAGCGTATGACTTCTTAAAAAGAGAAATTCCGTACGGTACAGCCCAATGCCTTTTGCGCCGTTTTCCAGCGCTGCCTGCGCATCCTGAGGGCCGCTTACATTGGCGTAGAGCATAATGCTGCGGCCATCTTTTGTTTCGTCTGCCTGGTTTTTCAGATCCTGCAGGGAGTGCAGGTAATCGGTAGCAGCCCGTTGTTTCTCTGTAAAATCCGCGATGTCCTCTTCCGTGGGATCCAGCAGCAGCACCGCATCCTGTCCCCGCTCTTCGCAGAGCATCAGCGCTTCCTTTCCCTCATAAGAAGGGTCCGGGATCACGCCGGTAATGGCAGGAATGCCCATGGAACGGGCAAGGATCGCCGCATGGGACTGGGAAGAGCCAAAGGTGGTAACGATCCCCCGGATCTGCTCCGGGTCTAAGTCCAGCGTTTCACTGGGCGTTAATGCCTTCGCCATCAGGATCAGTGGCTGATCCGGCAGGAGATTTCGTTCCTTTTTTCCTGCCAGGATAAACAAAAGGCGATCTGCGATATCCCGCACGTCTTCTGCCTTTGCCTGAAGGTACGGATTGTCGGTCATGGCTTCAAACTGGATTGCCATGTCATCCCGGGCCGTTTTCACTGCCTGCATGACATTCTGCCTGTCGTTTCGGATCAGGGTTTCCACCTTTTCCCGGAACAGCACGTCTTCCAGGATCATCTTATGTCCTTCGAAGATGGCCGCCTGCTCATGGCCCAGACGCTTTAAGGTTCTCTGGTAGATCTGCTCCGTCTCTTCGGCCGCTTTTTCCACAGCTTCCGTAAAGCGCTGCACATGGCTCTCCACCTCTTCCGGCGTCAAAAGAGCAGTGGGAATGCTGACCTTTTTCCGGCCATAAAATCCCACTGTTGCCCGTGCATATCCTTCTGCTGCTGTTTTGCCGATGATCCGAATCACGTCTCTCCCCTGACTGTACTTAACTTAAACTTCGTTATGCTCCACTTGATACATTCACACTTGGTTCGTTATACGGCCACATTTTCCGGATGCACTGTAAACCGCTTATCAGCGCACCGCATGATTCTCTGTATCCTTCCGGTGAAGGCGATCTGGGTTACTCATCCTTCCAGTGAAGCCGGTGCAATGCCCCTTCTTCTTCCAGGCCTGCAAACTGATTTTGCCTAAGGGCTTCATATAAAACGATTGCCACGGAATTGGCCAGATTTAAGGACCGGATCTCGTGTCCCATGGGGATACGGATACAGGTCTCCTCATTTTCTACTAGGATCTCCTCCGGAATGCCGGCGCTTTCCTTGCCAAACATGATGAAATCATCCGGCCCGAAGGAAACGTCGGTGTAGCAGTGCCTTGCCTTCGTGGTGGCAAACCACACTTTTGCCTTGGGGTGGTCCTTTTTATATGCTTCCAGGTATTCCTGAAAATAGTTGTAATTGATGTGCCGGGTCAACTGCACCTTGTCCCAGTAGTCCATACCGGAGCGCTTAACCTCCTGGTCCGTCAGCACAAAGCCCATGGGCTCAATGATGTGCAGCGGCGTTCCGGTCGCCACGCAGGTGCGGCCGATGTTGCCTGTATTTAAGGCAATTTCCGGCTGATGTAAGACGATGTTCATTTCTGTGCTTCCTCGTTCAGCTTCTCCACAAAATGGCGCAGTCTTCCGATGGCCACCTTTAAGTCTTCCAGAGAGTAAGCGTAGGAAATTCGCAGGAAACCTTCTCCGCTGTCGCCGAAGGCTGTTCCGGGCACCACCGCTACCTTTTCCTCCCGCAGGAAACGGGTGGCAAATTCGTCGCTGGTCATGCCGAATTTCCGGATATCCGGGAACACGTAAAAGGCGCCGAAGGGCTCAAAGCAGGGCAGACCCATTTCCCGGAAGGTGTGCATGAGATAGCGTCTGCGCTCGTTGTAGGCGGTGCGCATTTCCACTACATCATCGTCTCCGTTTCGCAGCGCTTCCACGGCAGCATACTGGCTGGTGGTGGGAGCACACATGATGCAGAACTGGTGGATCTTGGTCATCTGCTTGATCACCACTTCCGGTCCGCAGGCATAGCCCAGACGCCAACCGGTCATGGCATAGGCCTTTGAAAAACCGTTGATCATGATGGTCCGCTCCTTCATACCGGGTATGGAAATGATGGACACATGCTCGCCCTTGTAGGTCAGCTCCGAATAGATCTCATCGGATAAAACGAAAATGTCCTTTTCGATGATCACCTTGGCGATCTTTTCCAGGTCTTCCTTTTCCATGATGGCCCCGGTCGGGTTGTTGGGGAAGGGAAGAACCAGGATCTTGGTCTTGTCCGTAATGTGCTCTAACAGTTCCTCCGCCGTCAGACGGAACTCATTTTCCGGCTTTAAGGGAATGATCACCGGCTTTGCCCCTGCCAGAATGGCGCAGGGCTCGTAGGAAACGTAGGAAGGCTGAGGGATCAGCACTTCGTCCCCGGGATCACACATGGCGCGGATGGCGATATCAATGGCTTCCGAACCACCTACGGTAATGATGACCTCCTTTAAGGGCTCATAGGAAACCTTCTGTCTGCGGTAAATGTAGTTGCAGATCTCCTGACGCAGCTCTTTCAGACCTGCATTGGAGGTGTAGAAGGTACGCCCTTTTTCCAGGGAATAAATACCCTCGTCCCGGATATGCCAGGGAGTGTCAAAGTCCGGCTCGCCCACACCCAGGGAAATAGCATCCGGCATCTCACTGACGATATCGAAGAACTTTCGAATGCCGGAAGGTTTGATTGTGACAATTGTGTCAGAAAGCGGATTTCTCATGGTGTGATCTTCTCCCTCGTATCTTCTTCTTTTTTGGATAAGATCACGCCGTGGTCTTTGTATTTCTTCAGAATGAAATGGGTTGCGGTGCTCAGCACGCTGTCCAGAGTGGAAAGCTTGTTGCTGACAAAGGAGGAAACCTCCCGCAGGCTCTTTCCTTCCAGAGTGACCATCAGGTCGAAACCGCCGGAGATCAGGTACACGGAGTTTACCTCCGGATACTTGTAAATACGCTCTGCGATGTTGTCAAAGCCCTGTCCTCTCTGGGGTGTTACTCGCACCTCGATCATGGCGGTCACCTTTTCCACATCGATCTTGTCCCAGTCGATCATGGTATGGTATCCGCAAATGATGCCCTCGTCTTCCAGTCTCTGTAATTCGTTTATCACATCAATCTCCTGGGCTCCCAGGATAATGGCCAGCTCTTTGATGTCGATGCGGCTGTTTTTCTCAATGATCCTAAGTAATTCTTCTCTCATAACTCCTCCGTAATTGATTTCTCGTTTCTCTGTAAATCCTGTTACATTCAAAAAATGACTATTTTTATTACTTTTCTTCATCCATAGGCTTTCAATACGTGTGCCTTCCTCTTTCTATCCTTCTGCCTTATCGTAAATAAATACTTCAGGACAGGTTTGCCTTCGCCGACCCCGGCGGAAACAAGTAGTTTCGGTGCACGCCCATGCGAGCCTTCTCGCCTGAAAGGATCACCTTGTCCTTTTCCTTGGTCAAAAATCCGGCGGCCATGGCAGGAATGCCCTGCTCCCTTAGCTTGCACTCCAGGGTAAAAGCCTTGTCTGTCAGAAACACCATGCAGCCCGTCGCGTCCAGGTAGTAGGGATTCTTTTCCAGCTCGTTACAGACCTCAATGGTCTCCTGCCGGATGGGGATCCGGCGTAGATATACGGTTAGTCCGGCGTCTCCTGCTTCCGCGATCTTGTAGAGAACATCGTAAATGCCCTCCCCTTCTGCGGTTATGAGGAACTGTGCGCCGGACTTAACGGCGACTGCAGCCTCCGGGCAGGTGGCCGGCTTTTCCGCTCGCTCCATCACGCTCTCTGATAAGAGGGACGAAGCTTTGGCATGCGTCGCAGGGTCTGCCAGCAGCTGCTTTAGCCCTTCTTCTGCCACATAGCCTGCGATCACGATCTCCAGACCTTTGAATTCCCGATATGCATTTTTCTCCAAATCCTTTGATGAAATACTCTGCATAATATTATCCCTAATATTACATTATAACATAGAAAAGGCGCAGTTCTCATTAGAACTGCGCCAAATTACATGCCTTGCATATTATGCGTTTTAAGCCCGTTTTCTCTGAGAAACCGGCTCGTAGCAGAAACGTTCCGTCAGGGTGCTACGCTATCCTGTCCTGCTTCGGTGGTTTCCGTTGTCTCGGGAACCGGTGTGGGAGCAGGGGTTGCCTGAATGGCTGCGATCGCTGCCTTTACTTCATCGATGCTGCCGGTGGCAATGGCTGCCTGGATCATGGCTGCTGCCGTGGGATTATCCGTTGCGGTACCCACCACTGCCGTTCTGGGAACCAGCTTGTAGTAACTGGTGTTGATCACTTCCCGGCTGACTTCGTTGCCGTTTTCCTTTACGATCTTCCACAGCTGTGCCTTATAGCCGATGTGCACGGACTGTACACTGATGTATCCAACCGGCAGGCCGGCGTTCTGGTTGATCACATCCCCGGTGGGATTGTAGGTCTCCAGGATCTCGCTGAGATACTCAACGCTGTGACCGGGATCTCTCGTTTCCACGCCATAGATGTTAAAGGTGATGTGCTTATTCTCGGTATATCCCTCGATATAAATGGGATGATCCAGATTGTTTACAAACTCAAAGTCCTTTCCGCCGGACTCGCTGATCGCTGCATCCTCGGAGGGCTTTACATAATTAATGATCATGGAGTGACAACTGCGGTTGGTCACTTCCAGTTCGGAACGGAGTACTGCATTGTATAAAGTGGTGGAAACCTGGCAGATACCGCCGCCTAAGGTTTCAACAACCGTTCCGTTTAAATAGGAGCCGGCCAGGTAATAGCCGTTCGCTTCGCTAAACGGCGTGATCTTCGCCAGAGTAGAGAAGCTGTCCCCGGGATACATCAGAGTTCCGTTGATAAGACGGCAACCGTTGGCCACATTGGCACTTCTGGAGGATCCGGAAGTGGTGTAGCTGGTGGTGTAGGTTCCCAGGATATCCGTCAGACCCATCAGTTCCTCTCTGGAACCTCTGGGGGTTGTTTCCACAATGACCAGATCCACGGTGGCTTCTGCACCGTCCCAGGCTTCGGTCATAAAGGTTGCTACTTTATCAACAGACTCGCTTACATTTACTTCATAACCGATCTGCCCTTCCACTACCTGGAATTCACCGTTTTCACGGGTCAGGCCAAAGTCCTTGGCCGGAATGTTGTAGGTCAGGCAATGTTCGTTGATCAGGTTTTCGATCTTTGTTGTATCGACCGTAAGCTCCAGCTCGTAAATCTGGTTATGGGTTTCCAGATCCTTTAACTGCTTATAACGGCTGACCACATTTCCGGTCTTGCCCAGCTCAACGGCTTTATCGACGATGTCCTTGTTTTTCCAGGTAAGCCCCAGATCCGCAGCGGTCACCGTCACGGTATTATCACTGACTGTCTTAAGAGAAATGGGCGTCTGAGAAATGCCCTCTACATAGCTCTCGATCTTCTGCTTCGCCTGCTCTTTGGTCAGGCCGGAAAGATCGATGTTTTCCGCATACACGCCCTGGTGAATGACAGGATTGGATGCTGCCTGCACCTTTAATCCGGGAAATAAACAGATCAGCAATGCCATCATTCCGACAGCCGAAATCCACTTATTACATTTCATATATCTCACGCAATCTACGCACCCCTCGTGCGATTTAAACACAGCCACCTGTGTGCTATACTGTATATGACTGTAAATGCAGACATTGGGAGACTTATACGTCCGGTATTTCTGGTCTTTCTTTAGATCAGCAGTGCCGCCATTCCGGTGATCACCATGGTCAGAACCACGAATACGATGATGCCTCCGGCAATGATCCTCTTTGTCTTACTACTTCTCCAGTTAATCATGGGAAATCCTTTCTTGCAATCGTCAAAAGTAACGAAACGACTGGTAAAAATCGGGTTTATTCTGAAAGGTTATTATAAGATATGATCCCTGTTATTGCAACTTCAGCGGTGGCCTTCTCCATCTGGCTGGCCTACCGTTTACACAAGAATACAAAGTTGGAAAATAAGCAGAAAGAAAGCTTCTGGGAACGGGAAAACCGGGCCAACGCCACCATCATGAAGCCCATCGACGATCTGCCCTATGTCACCCTGCCGGTGGCAGAGCTTCCTCTCATCGAATTGCCGGACGATTCCACCTGCAAGGAGTACATCGGTATCCTGCAGACGCTGTCGGTGCAGAAGATCCTGAACCTCTCCGGCATTTCCAACACGGACTTAAAGCTGACCTACGGGGCAGGGAATCTTCCCTTCCTCTCGGAATATGACCAGAACTACACCGTCATGGTCCGCACCATCCAGCGCCTGGCGGAGCGGTATGCAGATGCCGAGCACAAGAAAGAAGCTGCTGCCCTTCTGGAGTTCTCTGTTTCCACCGGCGTGGACATGCCCAGCACCTATAAGCTTCTGCGGAAGCTCTATGAAGAAGAGAAGGCCTTAGATCCTTCTAAAGCGGCGGAGATCGATGCAAAGCTTATGCGTCTTAAGGAAGCGGCAGGCCTGCTGCCGGATGTCACCCGAAATCTGGTAGAGAAGGTGCTGGAGTAGAAGGTTAAGGTCGCGATAAGGCTGCGGTTCTGCCTGGAAGCTTGATTCAATCTCTATAAGCAGAAGGCAGTGTTCGCGGCTGCATGAAAGAACTGCTTGTGGGTCTTACTTTGGCGTCACAAGCAGGTTTTTCGCCGCAGACAATTGCTTAATAACCAAAGAATTGTGATCAAGCAGAATTTCTCCTTGCATTTGTTCTGGTACTATGTTACTATTTCTCTTGCTGACGCATTCCGCATCAGTAAAGTCTACTTCGTAGGCTGTTTTTCCAATTTAAACACCTAACTTAATAAATGATGAATAACATCAGAAAGAGGAATTATGGATCAAATGATGTTTGGAACCAATCCGCCTATTATCCAGGCAATTGACGATCGGATTCTGTTTTTGCGCACTTTGATCAAAGACAAAACAGATGCTGTGAAGAAGGCTCCAGCCGGAAGCTTACGGATCAGCAGTTGCCAGAAAAAGCCCCAATATTTCGAGTAGTAAAGGCAAAATCAGTATTGCGAATATCACGATATCGTGATATTTATAAGGAGAAGAAAACATGCCGATCATAGCACGCTTTCATGGCATATCCATACGTATGTTTTTTCAACAAACGGAACATACCCCGCCGCATCTACACGTATCGTACGGGGATAATGTTGCGGCAGTAGATATCCGTACAGGTTCGATGATGGAAGGGTACCTTCCTCCTCGGGAATTACAAACTATTCAGGCATGGGTACTTGTGTACAAACAGGAATTACTTCGTATGTGGGATACACAACATTTTACGCAGCTGCCGCCGCTTGAAAGAAATTGAGAGGGCCTAGTATGTTTCATAAGATCAAATCGGTAAGTCCATTACAGGACTATACTCTGAGCATTCAATTTGCAGAGGGCATCACAAAAATCTATGATGTAAAACCCCTGTTTAAGAAATGGACAGTTTTCCGTACTCTGCAAACCGTACCGGAATTGTTTGATTCCATAGTGGTAGATGCGGGAGGATATGGTATTATTTGGAATGATGATCTGGATCTGTCTTGCGAGGAGTTGTTTGAGCATGGAAAAACCGTTCAAACACCTTTTGATGGATTGATAGCGTTTACCGATGCCACACAGATTTGGAATCTCAATGAGAGCACACTGCGAAAAGCGATCTCTTATGGAAAGATCCGTAATGGGCTCGATGCTTGTAAATACGGAAAGCAGTGGGTAATCTCACGCGAAGCGATGATCCGAGAATACGGTTATCCCCCGGAGTCTGTACCTGTCAAAAAAGGATAAGTAGAAAAACATATGAATTACCGACTAATCACAGAAAACGATAATACGCCTTTGGCGAAGATCATTCGCAAAAATCTGGAAACCCATCATTTGGATGTTCCGGGAACTGTATATTTTGATCCGAATCTGGATCACTTGAGCGATTTTTATCTGGCTGAACCTGATAAACGATATTACTTTATCTTTTTAGGTGCTGATAATCAGGTAATCGGTGGTGCCGGATTAGCAGAAGTTTCCTTTTTCGAAGATTGTGCGGAACTTCAAAAGCTATATTTGGCAAAGGATACCCAGGGATCCGGCTTTGGCTATGAGATGGTTCATCTTGTTGAAGAAAAGGCAAAAAGCCTTGGCTACAAACAGATCTATCTGGAAACACACACCAATCTGGAAGCCGCTATGCATATCTATCATAAATTGGGTTATCGTGAAATTCCGAGACCCAAGGAGGTGGTTCACGGTGGGATGGATCACTTCTTTATAAAGCTTTTATCTTAATATTTGTTAAGTTACTCCTTTTGGCTTGTCTGCACTTTGCAGGCAAGCCAATTTTATTTCTGCCTAAGCAAGCTGACCCCGCCTTCCAGGCATTCACCACGCTGAGGCGCGCCGATCCACTACAGCCTCCGGAACCTACGGAAGCCCACGAAAAACGCCCCCGACACGCGGGGGCGTTCTCCAACAGCTATATCATTTCTTGAAAGTTCCTAAACCCAGGATCCTTCTATCATTCCTTTGCTGCAGTTTCCACTGATGCATCCTCTTCCTTGCGCTTCTTTAAGAAGGTGCGGATTGTGCGGTACTCCAGGAATGCGATCAGTGCGATCAGGAGTACATCTACTACGTACACCAGCTTCACCCAGGTAGGTGCACCGGTGTTGACGCTCTTATCATAAGCGCGGCTGTTTACAACGGTGTACAGGATGTTCTTGGATGCGGTACGCATAGCGATCAAAGAGGTAGCACTGCTCTGGTCGGTCACGGTGGACTGAGGAGAGGAGTAGGTTGCCAGCATCAGGTCGCAGCCGTTGCGGATCATACGGTCAGCATCCTGATAACCGTAACCACCGAAGTAGTCGGTCTCAGCAAAGCCTCTGAATCCCCACTCGCCACGCAGAACGTTGTTCAGCAGTTCGGGGCAAGCTTCTGCAGGAACGGTACCGATGTTGTTGAAGGCAACCATGGTTGCGCCGGGATCACCAACCTTGAAGGCGATCTCAAAGCTCTTTAAGTAGATCTCACGCATGGACTGCTCATTTAACCAGGTGCAGAGCAGACCGGTACGGTTGGTTTCCTGATCGTTTGTAGCGAAGTGCTTTACATAAGAGTAAACACCGTAGCTCTTTGCGCCCAGGACTGCATTTGCGCACATCCATCCTGCCAGAACGCCGTCTTCGGAGTAGTACTCAAAGTTACGTCCTGCAAATGCAGATCTGTGGGTGTTGGTTGCAGGTGCATACCAACCGGATACGTCCATATCGTTTGCCATACGGCCGATGGACTCACCGAATGCTCTTGCCATATCCTTATTCCAGGTGCATGCGATCATTACAGCTGCGGGGAATCCGATGGAGCCCTGCTGTGTAAAGTTGTTGTTGATGGAAGCAGGACCATCACAGTCGTAGGTCATAACCTTACCGATGGATTCAACGGCAGAGGTCTCATAACCACCCAGCTCGATGAGGGTGTTCATTTCTGCAACGCTCATTTCATCCAGCAGAGAATCCCACTTGGGATCGTCATAGGACAGGCCGCGCAGGTCTGCTAACTTCACACCGTTCTTCGCCCCGGTGGTAGGCATTACGTCTGCATCGTTGTTGTATGCAGTCTCGTCATAGTTGGTCTCGTTAAAGTAGGTTGCCTTGTAAGCATCGGACATCTCAAAATTGGAAGGAGCTGCCGTAGCTTCTGCATAATTTGCAAATCCGTCTGCACGGGAGAGATAGGTAACATCGCCCTCTGCGAACTGGAACTGATTGGTAGCGGCTACCTGATCGGAAGAACGCTTGTTGTTTTCATCGTATACAACCTTGGATGCTACGTTTACAGTGCCGGTAGCGATCTTGTTATGAGAATCGGTGTTGATGGAAACTTCATAATCGCCTGCATCCAGCACATAGCAGCCTTCGCCGTAGGTATCATAGGAAGCCATATCTTCCAGTGCGAAGGTGATATTGATGGTCTGAGAAGCGCCGGGCTCTAACAGATCGGTCTTTTCAAATGCAACCAGGTTTGCGGCTGCCTTCTCGATTCCGCCATTTACATAAGGGGGATTGAAATAAACTTCTACTACGTCCTTACCGGCCACGCTACCGGTATTGGTTACGGTAACATCGAAGGAAACGTTGGTGCCGTCACTGTTTACAGCGCCCATTTCCTGGGTAAAGGTGGTGTAGGACAGACCATAACCGAAGGGATAAACCACTTCGTTGTCATAATCGAATTCAAAGTTGCCGGCTTCTGCTTCTGCAGCAGCGGTCTCGTAGAACTTGTAGCCAACATAGATGCCTTCTACATAGTTTACGAAGGTAGGATAAGCCATTCCGCCTTCCGCGAAGAAGTTGGAAACACCGTACTCTGTCATGTTGGTGTAATCAAAGTCTCCGAAGTTGTTGGAAGTAGGGGTATTCATCAGGTCTGCCACAAAGATGTCAGCGGTCTTGCCGGAAGGATTGACACTACCTGCAAGGATCTCGCCCAGGCCGTCAAAACCGGTCTGGCCGGTACCGGGGCAATACAGTACGGACTTGATGGAAGGGTATTCATTTACAAAACCAAGCTCCATCGCGTTCGCGGAGTTTACGATCACGATAACCTTGCTGTAATCAGCAGTTACCTGATCTAACAGAGCCTTTTCACGATTGGACAGCTCCAGATAGGACTTGCTTGCATCCAGATCGTCTGCCTGCTCAGAATAGCGAACGCCCATTGCGCCAAACATACCCTCTGCAGAGAAGGTATCTGCACCGTCATAGGAAACGGGCAGGTCTGCGCCTTCACCACCGGAACGGGCGATGAAGAAGATGGCGGTGTCAGAGTAAGCCTTTGCGGACTCAAACAGATCACCGTACTCGGAAAGAGTAGGCTCCGGAATGGTCCAATCCTGACCCATCATGCCAACAACAGGTCTTTCACTTCTCCAGCCGTTGTAGAAGTCAACCAGCTCCTGGTTGTACTCGATACCGGCATCTGACAGACCTGTCAGAAAGTCGACGGTGGGGTACGCATCAGACAGTGCTCCGGATCCGGTTCCACCATAAATAGGATGTGTGGAAGACCAGCCGAATACATTGACCTTGCTGCCTGCGCTCAGAGGCAGAGATCCGCTCTCGTTCTTTAAGAGAACGATGCCTTCTTCTGCGATCTCAGTACACAGCTCTTTTGCCTCTTCGATGGCTTCTTCGGAAATGGTTCCGCCACCCATTGCCATGTTGATCATGGAATACATGGGAACCAGTAAGATGTTGGTCACAACCAGCACCAGTGCCAGGAAGAAAGCCAACCAGGCCTGTTTACGAACAAAACTTTTTACGGGTTTCTTCAGTTTCATTACTGCGACAGTCACAATAATGGCCAGAAGCAGTACCACGCCGATGGTTACCAGCTGAGGTACCAGTGTCTGAAGGACGGCGATCACGTCCGCGACATTAATTGATAGCATTTTTCTTCTCCTCCTTGAAGTTTTTCTATCATTTAAGAGAATGTTTCTCTCTTAAACATGGGTTACGCCTCTGTTTGAGGCAGGTTCCAAATCAGAAACTGCTTACTGTTCCGTAGTTTGCGCTGCTTCTTTCTTCGGGGTTTCCGGGAAGATAATCTTATTTACAAAGAAGAACACCACCATGGAAACACCGCCGTTTAATACGATGGTTGCAATGTTGTAGAGCCAGGGTGCTACAAACTTTCCTGCTACCGCAACCCAGATGCAGTTGATGGAATTGACGATGCAGGTGATCAGGATAAAGGCTGCCACATACCAGGCGATCTGCTTTCCGGGCTTGTCGTGATTGCGGAAAACGAATACCTTCTGGATCGGGAAATTGATGCATTCTCCGATCACCATGGCGATCATGTAAGCCGTAAAGTAGGCCAGGCCACCGTTTGCCTGATCGTATCCTAAGATGTTCCACTGAAAGGTCTCCCCTGCAACGGTAATGGGGATCCCCGGCCATCCGAAGGCCCTGTCTCCCAGGAATGCAAAGGCTGCAGGCAGGAAGTTTAACAGCAGGTATTTAAATAC
>JAILDL010000029.1 GCA_024689465.1 Lachnospiraceae bacterium | reverse complement strand
ACCCTACTTTCCGGAGTATGGCCCCTATGTGACCGGAACGGGAGCCATTCTCAAAGTGGTTCCGCCGGATACGAAAGCATTTCGGATCGACTTTGCAGCTTTGGAAAACCTCTTTAACGAGAAGACCGCTGCGATCCTGATCAATTCGCCTAATAATCCTACCGGCATCGTTTACAGCGATGAGACGCTGCAGAAGCTGGCAGAGCTTTGCAGGAGAAAAGAGAAAGAGTACGGACATACGGTCTTTATCATCTCTGATGAACCCTATCGGGAGATCGTATTTGACGGGCAGAAAGCCCCTTTGATCCATGGGTATTATGACCATACTATCATGTGCTATTCCTTCTCCAAGTCCCTGTCCGTTCCCGGAGAACGGATCGGTTATCTGGCGGTTAATCCGAAGTGTGAGGATGCGGAGAAGATCGTTAACATGTGCGGTCAGATCTCCAGAGGAACGGGCCATAATTGTCCTGCGTCTCTTATTCAGCTGGCGATGGCAGAGAACCTGGAAATTACCGCGGATGTTTCTGTGTATGAGACCAATCGGAATCTGCTTTACGATGCGCTGACTGAGCTTGGCTTTTCCGTAGTCAAACCCGGCGGAACTTTTTACATCTTCCCGAAGGCTTTAGAAGAAGATTCCATAGCCTTCTGCAATAAGGCAAAGAACTATGACCTGATCCTGGTACCGGCTGACAGCTTTGGCTGTCCCGGATATTTCCGCATGGCCTATTGCATTAATACGGAGAAGGTGGAACGGGCTATCCCGCAACTGCGGAAATTCGTGGAGACGGAATATCCCAATCGGTGATATGGATCCAAGTGGATCCTTTCGATGGAAGCTGTCAGACATATTGATATTGCCTTAATCATTGTAATCAGTTAGGAGATAACTTATCCATGCTGGAACTATTGAAAGCATTTTTATTCGGAATTGTGGAAGGGATCACGGAGTGGCTGCCGGTGAGCAGTACCGGACACATGATCCTGTTAAATGAATTTGTTACCTTAAATGTATCGGAAGCCTTCTGGGAACTGTTCCTGGTGGTGATCCAGCTGGGAGCGATCCTGGCGGTCATCGTGCTGTTCTGGAAAAAGATCTGGCCCTTTGGAAAGAAGAATAATCTTCAGCCTGTGAAGGATACAGGCATCTTATCCTGGTGCAGAAAAGATGTCTGGGTGATGTGGTTTAAAGTGATCGTAGCCTGCCTGCCGGCAATCATCTTTGTGGTATTGGGATTGGATGATACCTGTGATGAACTGTTTTACAATCCGGTCTGTGTGGCGGCTGCACTGATCCTGTTTGGTATCGCCTTTATCGTAGTGGAGCAGGTACATGTAAAGAAGGGCTTTCAGCCAAAGATCACAGACATCGGACAGATCAGTTTTCTGACGGCATTTCTGATCGGTCTGTTTCAGCTTCTGGCAGCAGCATTCCCCGGAACCTCCCGTTCCGGAGCAACCATTGTGGGGGCACTGCTCATTGGTGTTTCCCGTACGGCAGCAGCGGAGTTTACCTTTATTCTGGGTATTCCGGTGATGCTGGGAGCAAGCCTGTTAAAGATCGTTAAGTTCGGTTTTTCCTTTACAGGAACGGAGCTGGCTCTTCTTCTGGTCGGTATGATCACCGCTTTTGTAGTATCCATCCTGGTGATCCGCTTCCTCATGGGCTTTGTGAAGAAACATGACTTCCGTGTTTTTGGATGGTATCGGATCGTATTGGGACTTCTGGTATTAGCATATTTCTACCTATAAATTTCTAACAGTATCTTTTTATGCCTTAAACGGTCTGGACAATTGGTATTACAGGGGAGATCCTGAATGAAATTCTTGAAGAAGATTGGAAAAACAATACAACCGTATATCACGACCATAGTGATGTGTATCATCACTATGGTTGTTCTTTATTTGCTGGTACAGAATAACGGAGATGGTTATGTATATCAGCAGTATCCTTCCTTTCCGGAAGAGTCCATCACTTCACTTCCGATACAGGGAACGACATTTGAACAGACAGTTGATTTTGAAGCTCACGATATTCAATATCTTGCCCTGCGGTTTGATGTAGATCATACTACGGGGGAAGATTCGGGAAGTGAGATACAAATAAGTCTGCTTATGGATAGTGAGCCGTTGGGAATATGGACGGTTAAATCATCGCAGATTCAAAACATTTACCATTATTATATCCCGATAGATTTGCATAACATACCATCGGGAAATCTGACGATGGAGATCCTGGCGACGGGAGACGAACCAATTGGCCTGTTTGTTGGGGATACTGCAGGAAAAAAGACGGCAGACTATATTCTGGTTTTTGATTCCTATTCCCGTTTCAAATTGCTCTTGCTGGCGTTTGGCATTACGATCCTTCTGTTCCTTCTTTATGCTCTACTGTGTAAGGGCAAGAGCGCGGAAAGAATCTTTGTCTTCTTATACATATCACTGGGGATCCTGTATTTCCTGGTATGTCCGATCCTG
>JAILDL010000033.1 GCA_024689465.1 Lachnospiraceae bacterium | reverse complement strand
GCCCTCATTTATCTGAATGATAAGGAAGGCCGGTTTAAAAGCGGTTTTTCCGGAATGATCTACGGAAGCGACATCGGCATTGATGAATCCGATGTGACAACGCTTTTGATGGATAAATACAATACCATCTCCGATGCGGAGAAAGTCATTGCGCCGGTATTTGGCATCGCTCATACCGATGACGAGCTGGCATATCTTGGCATCGTGGAAGACGGAGAAGCCAGAGCTACCATCGAGTGCATCCCCAACGGCGTATCAGTGGATTACAACCGGGCCTTTGCACGGTTCATCCTGCGAAAGACCTATACCCAGCCCACCAGCAACAATTCGACGGCAGGTTCCCTCCACATCTTTGAGGCGGACCGGAGCCACTCCGACCTGCAGGTGCGCTACATCTTCCTGTCGGGAGAGAACGCCTCCTATTCCGGTATGGCAGCAGCTTACCGGACCTATCTCACGGATCAGGGGATCCTGGAAAAGAAGGATACTTCCTACCGAACCCGTATCGATTTTCTGGGAGAGGAAAGAGAAAGCTTCGTACTGGGAACCCGGGCGGTGACTATGACCACCGTGGAGGATATCCGGGAGATCTACGAGGATCTGCAAAAGGAGAATGTGACAGACCTTCTTTCGGTCTACAAAGGCTGGCAGGACGGAGGCTTATACAGCCTTCCCATTGACTCCTTCCGTGTTTCCTCAAACATCGGAGGCAAAAAGAAGCTCCTTTCTCTTATGGAGGATCTGCAGGATGGCAGTGTGGACTTTTACCTGTATAACAACGCCCTGCTGATCAATCCCGATGAGAAGAACGCCACCTTTAACGTGGTAAAAAAGATCAACAAGCGTCGCTTCGAACTGACGACCTACAAGGATGTCTATCAGACGCTGCTGTATGTGACACCCCTTCGAAGCAGAACCCTGTTAGAGCGCTACATAAAGAGCGCGGCAAAGGCAGGTGCTTATAACCTGGCTCTTTCCGGTATCAGCAATACGCTGTTCAGCTACAATTACCGGGACGATACCTACAGCCGCTTCGATACCCAGGAAAGCTACCGGGAAACCATACAAAACGCTGCGGAGAAGACGCAGCTGATCCTGGAACAGCCCTGTGCTTACTTATGGCAGGATACGAAGGCGTTTCTGGATATGCCCTTGTACACCTCCAGTTACATTTTCGAGGATGAGAGCATTCCCTTCCTCAGCATGGTCTTAAAGGGCAGCATTCCGGTCTATGCCCGGTATGTGAACTTTGAAGCGAACAAGCAGGAATTCTTCTTAAAGATGGTAGAGAGCGGAAGTTTCCCTTCCTTCTACATCACGAAGGGAAGCTCCGCAGAACTGATCTACACCAATTCCTGCGATATCTACAGCTCGGAATATACCGCCTATAAGAGCACCATTGCTACGTACAGCAAAGCGCTTTCGGATCTGGCGCAGCGGACACAGAATGCCTATATCCTGTCCCATGAGATCCTGGAAAAAGACCTTATCAAGGTTACTTACTCCAACAAAGCCGTGATCTATATCAACTACGGCGCGAAGGATAAGACAGCGGACGGTATCACGATCCCTGCCATGTCCTATGAGGTAAGCAGATAATGGCTGAGAAACTTAGACGAAAAAAGAAAAAGAGCCTGCAGGAGAGGGAAGATCGGATGGGATATCTCTTCGTCCTGCCCTGGATCATCGGCGTACTGTTGTTTGTCCTGATTCCCCTGGGGCAATCCTTCTACTACATGTGGTTCAACATCAGGATCACACCGCTGGAAACCAAGTTCATTCCGGTGGGGACCGGTAACTTCACCCAGATCTGGCTGGAGAATCCGGAATTTCCCCAGCAGCTGGTGACCTACATCTGGCAGACCATTGTGGAAGTGCCCATCATCGTGGTATTTGCCCTTCTGATCGCCATGATGTTAAACGGCAAGATCAAGGCCAAAGGATTCTTCCGCCTGATCTTCTTCTTACCGGTCATCATTGTCAGCGGACCGGTGATGAACATGCTGGTTTCCGAAGGAGCCTCCAACATACCGGCGATGAACACCCAGGTGGTGATCAATGCCATGGATACCTTCCTTCCCTACTCGGTGGCCAGATCCATCGGCGACCTGTTTGGAAACATGATCATGATCCTGTGGTATTCGGGCGTTCAGATCCTGATCTTTTTGTCCGCTCTGCAGAAGGTGGATCCTTCCCTGTATGAAGCGGCTAAGATGGACGGCGGCAGCGGATGGGAATGCTTCTGGAAGATCACCCTTCCCACCATCAAGAACTTTATCCTGTTAAACGCCGTATATACCGTGATCTTCATGTCCGGAAACGAGCAGAATTCTCTGATCGTCATGATCAAGAATGCAATGTTCTCCGGTACCAAGGAAAAGGGTTACGGATATGCTTCCGCCATGGCCTGGATGTACGCCATTGTTGTAACACTGATCGTGCTGTTGTTCTTCCTGCTGCTGGGCAGTAAGAAGGATGTATACGACCGGATCGCTGCAAAGAGAAGACGGGCCCTTAAGAAAGAGGAGCGGAATCTGGAAAAAGTAAGAAGGAGGAATGCGAGAAATGTCCGAAGGCTTGAAAAGGCGCGAAAGAGCAGCCGCTACAAAACCTACGACGGTCATGGAGACTATTAAAGCCAGGCTGACCCGTGAAAAGATCCATCGGTTCATCTTCGGAACCCGTGAAAAGCAGGGCTTTGGCAAACAGCTGATCGTTTACGGACTGCTGATCTGTATCGGCTTTGTATACCTCTATCCCATGTTATACATGATCAGCACCAGCTTTATGAGCCGGGACGATCTGCTGGATACTTCGGTGAAATGGCTGCCCAATCACCTGTATGTGCAAAACTACATCGATGCCGCCAGATCCATGAACTTTGTCCCTTCCTTCCTGAAGGGTATTCTGATCGCCGCTTTGCCGACCCTGTGCAATGTCCTGATCTGCATGATGGTAGGATACGGCTTTGCAAGGTACGACTTTAAGGGAAAGAAGATCATGATGGGGATCCTGTTATTTTCCTACATCCTGCCCAGCCAGGTCACCATGATCCCCACCTATGTGCTCTACAACAACCTGGGGATATTGGGAACCATCCTGACCTTTGTGCTGCCGGCGCTGTTTGGAAACGGGTTAAACGCTCCCATCTTTATCCTGATCTTTTATCAGTTCTTCCGCCAGATCCCCAAGGTGCTGACGGAAGCCGCAGCCATTGACGGTGCGGGACACTTTAAGACCTTCTTTCGGATCGCGGTTCCTTCCGCCATACCCGCCATCGTTACGGTGGTGCTGTTTTCCTTTGTATGGTACTGGAACGAATCCTATTTGACCGAGCTGTATGTACAGGGACTGTCCACCAAGAGTATCTGGACCAACCTGGTGGTACAGCTGAAAAACTTTGATTCTTCGTTTGAGACCAGGGCCAGCGTGGGAGACACGGCCACCAGCTTAAACGAATCGGTAAGAATGGCAGCTACCACCATTTCCATCTTACCGCTGCTCATCATGTACCTGATCCTCCAGAAACAGTTCGTCGAGAGCATCGACCGGGCCGGTATCACTGGAGAATAAGAGGGATATAGTAAGTTACTTAAATGTAAGGAGGAATTTATGAAAAGGAACAAAATCACAGCTATGCTTCTTGCCGTAGCCATGACAGCATCACTGCTTACCGGCTGTGGCAGCAAAGCGGCATCTTCGGGTGCAGGGGAGAGCACATCCGCAGACGGAGTGACCAGTGAGAATATCACACTGACCTACTGGCATTATGAAGATGAGACCACCGTGGGACTTCTGGCAGAAGCCTTTATGAAGAAGTACCCCAACATCAAGGTAGAGTGTAAGCAGATCGCAGACATGTCCACCGACCTTTCTGCAGCAGCGGCTGCAGGAACCTTCCCGGATGTATTCTCCGGTACGGATTCCGACACGGCCCTTGCCAACATGTACTGGGCAGACATTACGGAATATGTGGAAAACGATCCGGATATGGACAACATGATGGTTTCCATTAAGAACTATGGTATCGGTAAGTTTGATACCGACAGATGGTGGGGACTTCCTACCTGGTATCAGCCCAGTGCCGTATTCATCGATCGCAACGTGATCAAGAAGTTAAATCTGGAAATGCCCCGGACCGACTGGACCTGGGATGAGATGATCCAGCTGATCAAGGACGCAACCGTCGATGACCGTTCCGGTATGAAGTATTACGGACTTGGTTTCTACAACCGTCTGGATTCCCTGTACGGTATCGCTGCCTGTGCTACCGCAGAGCGTGCCATCAAGGGTGAGTTTGGTTTTGACGGCAATGACTTTGACTTATCCTACTGGGCGATCGGCGAGCAGGAATTCGGTGATCTGCAGACCGGCGGTTATGTAGCGCCCAAGCAGGATACACAGGCCATGGAAGACTGGTCCGGTGACTGGGGTACCTGGTTTGGTGCAACCGGCCACGTGGCAGTATTCTCCGAAGGCTTCTGGTCCTATCAGAACCTGTGGGGAACCGATGGCTACCAGGAGCAGTACGGTCTGGACATCGTGCCTTACGTAACCCCCAACGTAGTGGATGAGAAGGATCACAACATCATCGCCAACATGTACATCGGTGGTGTATCCACTTCCTGCAAGCATCCTTACGAAGCATACCTGTTACTGAAATTCATGGGTATCGGAACCGATGGCTGGAAGGCCCGTCTGGATATCTATGAGAACGAGGAAAACACCAATGCTTCCGGCGTAGCTTTAAAGCATGCCAACATGCCGGTTCCCATGACTTTGGATGAGGAAGTATGGACCCGCTACAAGGCAATGTTCCCCACCGATGAGGATCACAAGCAGTACTGGGATGACTACTTTGCATCCATTACACGCCCGGTTCCCTACGGATGGTACTCCATTGCCGGTTATTGGAACTTCTGTGACCAGTACTTTAACAAGATCGGTATCCATGATCTGGTAGACGCCGGAACCGCAAAGGCTGCGGATTATGCGGCAGAAGCTACCGAGCAGGCAAACTATTACCATGCGGAAGCCATGATCTCTTACTTTGGCCCCAACGGTTATGACGTACTTTCTGAGGAAGACCTTGCGAAGTATCAGGCAGTGGTTGATTCCTTCGGACAATAAATAGGAGGGTTATTACATGAAAAAGAAGCTACTGAGCGTTCTGCTCTGCTCCCTGGTGACAGCATCCTTGATCACCGGCTGCGGCAAAACAGAAGGGGAAAAGGCAGCAGGGGATGCGCCCGCAGCTGCGGTAGAAGCGGGAGAGATCCCCTCTGACTACAAGTACTATTATTCCTTTGACCAGGCAGATGACAACGACGGGATCGTAAAGGTTGCCTGTGACGGCGGAACCACCATGGTGCCGGTGGAAAAGGAAAAGAACTACATTCCCGGTGTAAAGGGCGAAGCGCTTTATAATGACGGTGTATTCGGCTATGATCTGGCAGATGTGAACGGTGTGGGCAATTCCTACACCATCGCATATTGGACCTATTGCCAGAGAAGTGCGCTGTACATGCCCAATACCATCTGGGGCCCCGATATCAAGGGTAACAAGGACATCGGCGCAGAGCAGTGGGCGGCTTTTGACTGGCTGGCAAGCGATGACGATTCCACCCTGCAGGTATTCCCCGGTGTCTGGTCCAATGAAGGCGCAGGTGTAGGCCGTGCAGAATGGAAAAACGCAGGCTCCGATACCAATACCGGACACTGGCTGCACCTGGCACTGGTCGTAGATGAGAACAACGTTTCCGCTGACGGCAATCTCTACTACGGCAAGGTATATGTAAACGGCCAGGAAGTACAGAAGATGGTCAACGGGGAACTGGTTCCCGTGAACATCGTAAAGAGTGCCATGGCACCTGCGGATTCTTTTGAATTCCTGTTAGGTATCAACTACTGGGACGCAGTATTTAAGGGCGCATTCGATGAACTGTACATCTATGATTATGCACTGGATGCTTCTCAGATCGCAGCCATTGCAGCTCAGGGTGATCCTACTGTTGCCCTGCAGGAGCCGGAGCGTGTGATCGAGCCGAAGGCAAGTGAAAGCTTTATCGCTGCCCTGGGCGATCTGTCTCTGAAGGCAGAGGAAGGTCAGTTCACCACCGACGCATATCCCATCAAGGATGGCGAAAACTGGAAATTCACCTTAAAGAACTGGTCTGCCGGCGGAGAGTCTACTGATAACTACATTCTGCAGTTCAGTGCGGAGGGCAAGGACGTTGCCACCGTTTATGCGGACGCCAGTGGAAAGCTTGCGGACGGCACCGACCTGACAGGTGACTTTACCTACACCTGGGGTAACTGGAACACCTGGCTAAACTCCGTTATGAAGGAAGCTTCTCCGGTAATCAACGTATCCAGAGACGGATCAAACATCACCGTATCCTGCGATAACATTGATATCTACGGAACCGCAGGTACCAATGTGGCAGGTATTACCTTTGATTCCAAGGTAGATGGGGATACACCCATTGACCTGGTATTTACCAACAAGAACAGCTATGTGGAACTCTTAACCGTTAAGGATATGACCGCAAAGGCAGGCGGCATCACCGTTGGTGCCTTAGATCGTACCACACCTTTCTGGACCGAGTTCTCCGATATCTTCGCGATCCCTGAAGGAGAAAGCGTAACCAAGACCTTCACCAACTACACCAACGGTGCGGAAAACTGGACCAACTTCCTGGCCATCCTGCAGAGCACACCTACCGGACACTCCGCAGATACCACCGAAGGTTACGGTGAGTATGCAGTACTGCGTGCAGACAACTGGGGCTGGGGCGCCGGCTATGACGGCATCGCTACCGCAGAGTGTGACTGGAACTGGGATTCCTTTAAGGAAGACATGGATGGTGCCAAGATCACCATTACCTTTACCAACAACGGAGATACCGCAGATGTAGCCTTTATTGCCGAGACCGTTTCCGGCAAGGTTTACCATCAGAGCTACACCGGCATCGCAGTAGACGGTGACCTGTATGCATGCTTCACTGTAGAAGGCGCTTACATTTCCTTTGACGCTGTGACCGTTGGTGCAACCGACAGAACCACACCTTTCTGGACCGCATTCTCCGACGTTTATGCAGTTCCCGAAGGAACCTCCAAGACCGTATACTTTAAGAACTACACCGACGGAGCAAACAACTGGGATAACTTCCTGGTAGCCCTGCAGAATACCCCCGGTGGACATTCCGCAGAGGCAGCAGAAGGCTATAAGGAATATGCCGTTGTCCGTGCAGATAACTGGGGCTGGGGCGAAGGCTATGACGGTATCGCTACCGCAGAGTGTGACTGGAACTGGGACACATTTGCAGCGGATATGGACGGCGCATACGTAGAGCTGACCGTTACCAACAACGGTTCTACCGCAGACGTAAAGGCTGCTGTTACCGCTCCTTCCGGCGTACAGTATCATCAGAGCTACACCGGCATCGCAGTGGACGGAGATCTTTACTTCAGTCTCCTTTGCGAAGCTTCCTACCTGGTGATCGAGCGTGAAAAGGTAGGCTATACCGACCTGACCACACCCTTCTGGACCACCTTCTCCAACATCTGGAAGGTAGAAGAGGGTAAGACTCTTTACAAGAGCTTTACCAACTATACCGACGGAGCAAACAATTGGGATAACTTCCTGGTGGTATTACAGAGCACCCCCACCGGACACTCTGCAGAAGCAGCAGAAGGCTATAAGGAATATGCGGTTGTCCGTGCAGATAACTGGGGCTGGGGCGAAGGCTATGACGGCATCGCTACCGCAGAGTGTGACTGGAACTGGGATACTTTCGCTGAGGATATGAACGGGGCGCATGTACTGCTGGCGATCACCAACAACGGCTCGACCGCAGACATCACCGCAACCGTTACCACCGAAAGCGGTAAGGTATACACCCAGACCTATACCGGCATCGCAGTGGACGGAGAGGTATATGCTACCCTGCTGTGCGAAGCTTCCTACCTGCTGGTAGATTGAATGTAACGATGCAATTTTGTAAAACGAATATGTAACAGATCAGCTCCGGGGTGGGGACTCCTGCCCCGGAGTTTTTTAAAGGAAAATGCAATGAAGAAGAAGGAAAAGACTACAGGGAATCTTCGGATCCTGAGGGGGATCGCAGTAGGGGCCATGCTCTTTGCCCTGACCCTGGGCCTTGGAGGCTGTGCAAACAAGGCAGCGGAAAGCGGCCCGTTGGGAAGCGATACGGATAAATCCATTACGGTCAGTCTGCAGACCGATCAGGCTTCCTACAAAAAGGGGGAAGAGATCGGCTATACCCTGACCGTTGCCAATGACCGGGCAGATTATATCGTTTCCATGGTCCGCATCGATGCCACCAACGACGATGCCATACAGGAGATCGGGACGCCATCCTTTACCGGACAGATATTGTCAGGAGAGAGTGCCTCCTATGAGGGCACTCTGGTCGCTTTTTCCGATACGGACTATACCAATACCCCTGCGCCGAAGATCGCTTTGCAGGGAGATATTGAAACGGTCACTTTAAGACCCTATGTAAAAATACAGGTAGACGGTACCGAGCTGATGGTTCGGTACGTTGTGGAGGTAGTCATGTACCAGCAAAAAGTTGAGATCGCAGAAGAAGATAAGGTCACCCTAAAGACCGTTACCAGCCATGATCCGGCGATCGTCATGGGAGAAGATCCCCAGGGAAAGAAGTGCTATTATATCTTCGGATCCCACAGAGCCTGGGCGAAAAGCTATGATCTGGCCAACTGGGAATACTTTACCAACAACCTTTCCAGAGACTATGCGAAGATCCTGGAGGAGCCTGCCGCATGGTCTGCGCATGGAAGCTCGAATTACCGGGTGGACGGCTATATGTGGGCACCGGATGTGATCTATAACCGGGATATGGGCAAGTGGTGCATGTATCTGTCTGTGGACGGAGATTACTGGTATTCTTCCATTGTGTTGCTGACGGCAGATAACCTGGAAGGAGACTGGACCTATGAAGGGATCGTAGTCTATTCCGGCTTTGCCACCGATGAGTTCTATGCAGAGACCGATGCGCCCAGAGTCCTTGGCAGCGAGGAATATCCCCAGCGCTACAGCAGGGGCAGAAAATGGGGAGATTATTATCCCAATAACATTGATGCCTGCGTGTATTACGATGACGAGGGCAACTTGTTTATGAGCTACGGTTCCTGGAGCGGCGGTATCTTCCTGCTTGAGCTGGATGAGAGCACGGGCCTTCGGGATTACACTGTCACTTATGAGGACAACGCTCATTCCGATCCCTACTTTGGCAAGAAGATTGCAGGAGGGGCCTATGTTTCCGGCGAAGCTTCCTATGTCCAGAAGATTGGGGATTATTACTGGCTGTTTATGAGCTACGGCCAGCTGGAAGCCAAGGGTGGCTACAACGTCCGGGTATTCCGTTCCAAGTCTCCCGATGGGGATTTTACGGACCTGCTGGGCAATACCCCTTACTTTGACAGCTATGTATTAAACTTTAATCTTCCGGTGGGCGAGAGGCTCTTCGGAGGATACAAGTGGCGTACCTTTTCCAAGGGGCAGGTGGCCCAGGGGCACAACTCCGCCTTTGTGGATGAGGACGGCAGAGCCTATATGGTCTTCCATACCAGGACCACCGACGGCAGTGAAGGGCACTATGTGAAGGTCCATCAGTTATTCTTAACTGAGGATGGATGGCTCCTTGCAGCGCCTTACCAGACGCAGGGAGAAACCCTGAAGGAAGATGGCTATACAACAGGGGAAGTTGCAGGAGAATATGATGTGATCCTCCATACCCTGAACATTGACTATGGTGCGCTGGAAGTCAACAAGCCGGAGCACATCGCGTTAAATCCGGACGGCACCATCACCGGGGATCATACGGGAACCTGGACGCTGCAAAGTGGGACGCCTTACATTGACCTGACGATTGACGACACCACCTATAAGGGTGTTACACTGTCTATGAGGATCGAGGATACCTCCATCCTTACCATGACCTTTACGGCACTGGGAGATGATCAGATCACCCTGTGGGGCAGCAGGAGCATTCAGTAAGGAACA
>JAILDL010000198.1 GCA_024689465.1 Lachnospiraceae bacterium | reverse complement strand
GTTCTTTATACTGGTTACCGTGCTGGGCGTGATCACTGCAGGGACCAGCAGTCATATGCCGGTTAACGGACTGTATGTGCTTCCGGTCTATGTGTTCTGGTACTGTTTGCTGCTACATGTGATCTACCATCAGGGCAGAGATGATTTCCTCCATGAGAGGGATGATCTTTCGGCCTGAAACGTCATGATAAGACGCATTAGCAGCTAAAAGAAAGCTTATGAGTTAGAAGCAAGGATCATCGATCCTCCATAATAAATTGAGATAAAAGCGGAAGAAAGGAGTATGGAGATGGAACAAACCGTTCATAAGCTGCGGAAAGCGGCACCCTATGTGTTCTTGGGACTGTGTGTTCTGGTACTTCTTTTTCTCAATGTTTTTTATCTGGAGCATTGGCTGGATTCGGACATGGCAGCGGAGATGATCTTCTCCAAGCTTCTGGCAGAGCAAGGCAGATGGATCGCACCCACCGGCTGGTATTATTCCACGGAATTCCGGATCCTTTATACCCAGCTGTTTATGGCACCATTGTTCCGGGTTTTAACGGACTGGCACACCATTCGTTTGCTTACGAATCTGCTGACCTACGGACTGCTGTTGCTTTCCTATTTTTATCTCATGAAGCATACGGGCGTGAAGAAATCGACCTGCGTATGGGCGGCCTCTTTCCTGCTGCTTCCTTTTTCGGAAACCATGATGCTGCATATGCACATGGGAAACACCTATATGTTCCATGTGATCCTGATCTTTTTCGGGCTGGGTTTGTTTCTCAGTGTTTACGCAGATCTGTTAAAGAAATCCTACGGACCGCATTTTTGTGTCCGGTTTGTATTGCTGACCGGTCTTTCCCTGCTGCTTGGAATGTCCGGCGTTCGGTATTTTATGAGCTTTTTCGCGCCGCTTCTGATCGCGGTGTTCCTGTTGTGGTACCGGGGAGAGCATACGAAGAAGCTTCGGGAGATCACCGTTACGGAAAACGTATGGGAAACCCTTAAGGCATCGGTGCAAGACCATGCCATCGGGATGAGTTTCCTGCTGGCTTCTTTCATTTCCTGTGCCGCGCTGGTGGGCTATCTGATCAACGGCAAGGTGATCCGCAAGCTCTATTTCTTCCAGACCTATGACACCACCAACTTTGTGGATATTTACCAGGGAGATTTTATGAACCGTATCCAGGATACCCTGGGATCTCTGGTGATGCTTTTCGGATATATTCCCGGTAAGAGCGTGCTTTCTCTGCGAGGTCTGGTGAGCATCTGCAGCATGGTCGTACTGATCCTGGTGTTCCGCATATACGGAAAGACATGTAAGGCGGTAAAACAGGACAGGTTGGCCGTTACCCGGGAGAGCGAAGAAAAACAGATGGGAGATTCCATTCTGGTCACTTTTTCAGGATCCGCTTTTACAGTCAGCGCATTGGCCCTTATTTTTACCACATCCACCAATGTGCCCCGGTATTTTATTCCGTCCATGATCTTCCTGGTGCCGGTAGGTGCCTTATATTTCACAAAGGAAAAACGGTGGTTTGACCGGAGGGTAACGGCACTGTTACTGGTGCTTTGTTTCGGCCTGTTAACGTTAAAAACGGATGCATCCATGATGACTACGGATAAGAATATGGCCCGTAAGGAATCCATTGCATGGCTGATGGAGCAGGGATATACCTTCGGCTACGCAACTTACTGGAACGCCAACATTACCCAGGAGCTGAGTAACGGCGCTTTGGTGGTTGCCAATATCCTGGAACCGGAATCCATGGGATTCTTTGAATGGTCTTCGGAAGAAGCCTATTATCTGGATCCCGGAGAAGCAGGAAGTAAGGTTCCTGCAGGAAAAGTGTTCCTGCTGCTGACCAATAAGCAGGTGGAAACCTATGGCCAGGCCCCGGCGCTTACCGGTGGCGAGATGGTCTATGTAGATGATGAATTCGTGATCTTCAGCTACGAAAATGCAGAGGATCTGCTGCAATACCGGATCCGGTAAGATCTGTGGCAGGCCCCATAAAAAGGAAAACAACGGGTGAAGAACGTATCGAAACCGATGAAAAGAATCATAGCTTTATGCCTTATCCTGGTGCTCCTTGTGGCAGGATTTCTGGGACGCAGGGTGTATCTGGATCATAAGAAGGATACCCTGATCGCGAAAGCCAAAGAAAGCCGCACCGATACCGGTATGGTGATCTTCGGAGACAGCATCTGGGACCTTAACCGTGGGGATAACGGTATCGCGGAGCTTGTGGGAAAAGAACTGGGGGGCACCGGAGATATTTACAATCTCAGTATCCGGGGAACCCGGGCGACGGAAGATGATACCCTGGAAGAAACGGGGATCAACCTGGGGGATATCATTTCCATGATCGAAGCCCATACCAATACCATTCCCGATACCTATGAAGCGGCGGGAGAGCTGGATCGGATGTATGCAGATGCTGCCTATATCCGTTACGCGGTGATCGCCTATGGCCTGAATGATTACTTTCTGGGGGTTCGTATGGAGAATCCCTGTGGTCCCTATGATACGGAAAGCTACGCCGGAGCGCTGCGGACCTATGTGGAGAAGATCTATGCACTGTTTCCGGGGGTGACCATCATCCTTGCAGGTCCTACCTTCTGTGTGGGCTATAACAGCGGAAAGATCGTGCATGACAGTGACAGTTACAGTTACGGCGGCGGAACGGTGGTCCAGTACAATGAAGTAGCCCGTAAAGTAGCCTACCAGTATGGTATACTGTTTGTGGATAATTACGCCGATCTGGGTGTGAAGCGTGGAAACTCTGCCGAATATCTTACCGACGGAACCCATTTAACAGAAAAAGGGCGAAAGGCCTATGCGAGAAACTTCCTCTATCGTCTGGCACAGCTGGAATATGCGGGACCGTAAGAATGCTCCTGCGGACAGGATCAAGAGATTATCATAAAGAAAGAGAAAACCATGGACAAGATTGCAGTTATCATTCCCTGCTACAACGAAGAACAAACCATAGCGAAGGTTATTCAGGATGCAAAGCGTTGCCTCCCGGAAGCCGTGATCTATGTATACGATAATAATTCTACGGACGCAACGGTGGAGATTGCCGAGCAAAACGGTGCCATTGTCCGTCATGAATATAAACAGGGAAAGGGCAACGTGATCCGTACCATGTTTCGGGAGATCGATGCCCAGTGTTACATCATGACCGACGGAGATGATACTTACCCGCTGGAGTCTGCCCCGGAGATGGCAGACCGCGTGCTGAACCATAAGGCGGATATGGTGGTGGGAGATCGTCTTTCGTCCACGTATTTTCAGGAAAATAAGCGGCCCTTCCACAATTTCGGAAACAGCCTGGTGCGCGGCAGCATCAATGCCTTGTTTAAGTGCGATATCAAGGATATCATGACAGGCTTTCGTGCTTTCAGCTTTACCTTTGCCAAGAGTTTTCCCATTATGTCCAAGGGCTTTGAGATTGAAACCGAGATGACCATTCATGCAGTGCGTAACAACATGTCCATTGAGAATGTGGTGGTGGATTACCGGGATCGTCCTCAGGGCAGTGAATCCAAGTTAAATACCTATTCGGACGGTTTCAAGGTACTGCGTACCATTATGCGTCTTTTCCGGGATTACAGACCCCTTGGCTTTTTTTCCATCTTTGCATTTATTCTGGCCCTGCTTTCCGTTATCTTTGTAGTGCCGGTGTTTATTGATTACTGGAAGACGGGACTGGTTGCCCGTTTCCCTACCCTCATCGTCAGCGGCTTTGTGATGATCGCAGCGGTACAGTCGTTCTTTACCGGCCTGATCCTTAATAACATCGCTGTAAAAGAACGAAGAGACTTCGAGCATTATCTGAAGATCGTAGATCGGATGGAGAAGGATCTGAAAACGAAGTGATCGCTTTTATCAAAAAACAAAAACTGAATCTGTTGCTGCTGCTGGTGATCGCACTGATCGCCTGCTGCTTTATCCGGGAAAAAGAAGGCTATCACATGGATGAGCTTTTAAGCTTTGAGCTGGCCAATGCAGATTTTACGCCCTGGATCGTTCCTACGCAGCCGGAAGGCCGTCTGGAGAAGTTCCTGAGAGAGCAGGTGTATGGGGATTCTTTCTTTGAAACCTGCGGAAATTTCTTTGGTGTCGTGGGGGATGTCCTGACTAATCGGGGCAACGCCGTCATTTTTCAGACCGTAGCGGATGTATACGACGAACCGGTTTGGATCACAAGACAGCAATTTACGGATTATATTACAGTAAACGGACAGGATGCGTTCCATTATCCTTCCGTCTATTTTAATGTTAAGGACGATAATCATCCGCCCTTGCATTTTATGATGCTTCATACCATGAGCTCCCTTTTTCGCGGGCAGGTAAATCCCTGGCTGGGTTGTGTGCTCAATCTTTTGTTTGTTCTTGGGAGCTGTTTCCTGATGATCCGCCTGGGCAAGCGCTTTTTCGGATCGGAATCCCTGGGACGGGGCATGGCGATCTTATACGCCTTAAGCCTGGGAGGAATGTCCACCATCCTGCTGATCCGCATGTATGCCATGCTCACCTTTTGGTGTGTGGCTGCACTTTATCTTCATCTGGAGAAATGGAAGAGTTCTTTATGGAAAAACCATAACAAGTTGCTGATCTTTGTTACGGTCTGCGGATTTTTAACGCAGTACTTCTTCCTGCTGATCATGCTGCCACTGTTTGCGGTAACCATGGTGATGCTGATCCGGGAGCGGAAAACGGAAGGAAGTAACCCCAAGAATCCTCTGTACTATTTACGGACTATGGTATGCTCCGGGATCTGGGGGCTGGTGCTATATCCCTTTGCCATCGATGATGTATTAAACAGTGGTCGGGGGCAGGAATCGTTAGAGAACCTTACGGGAGGTTTTTCCGGAACTCTGGAGCGGGCACGGCAGTTCTTCGCCATCTGGTGCGAAGAGATTTTTGGCAATGTGGCAGGGATTCCCGTAATATTGATCCTGCTGCTGCTGGCAGTATGGATCCTGGTGACTCGCAGAAACCGGGAAGAAGGATCCGGGCAAAGGACAGGCGCGGCACCTGCAAACGAAACCGAAAAGGATAGCGTAAAGTGCCTCTGGTTTCTTGGAGTGCCGCTTGCCTTCTATATCCTGGTGGTTACTCGTATCGCACCCTTTTATGAAGACCGGTATATGATGCCGGCCTATGCCTTTGCTGCAATGGTCATGGGATATGTGTTCTTCCGGGCCGTGAAAAAACTGGGCTTTAAGGAGCGCTGGTTTGTGGTATTATGTCTTGTATTGACCATTCCCATGCTGGTGATCCAAACGCCCAATTATTTATTTAAAGGGTATGAGACACAGCAAAACGTAGCAGAAACGCACCGGGATCTGCCGTGTGTGTGCGTCTACGACGGTTTAAGCTACTACAGGAACCTGGTGGAATTTACGGAGTATGAGCAGACACTGTTGGTGAAGACACAGGAACTGGAGCATCGAAGCTATGATGCAGTTCTGGATACCAAAGAAGAGATCGTCCTTATGACAGGACGAGGCGTAGAGCCGGAAGATGCTTTTGCGGCACTGGAAGCCTACGGATATACGGACTATACCCCGCTGCTGGAGGAAGGGATCTACGGAGACCGCATCTGGCTGGCGTCGAAGGGAAGGAATTAAATTTGAAATATGTGATATTTGCAGGATTAGGACTATTGGTGCCGTTTTTGATCGGCCTGCTCCCCTATACCTGCCTGTGTGGGTATGATCAAAAACATAGAAACGATGCAGGAATTTCCCCTGCTGCTACAGGCCCCGGGGCATCCGGTCAAAGGGTAAGCCTTTTGTGGCCGCTGCTTGCAGGGTATATGATCAGCTGGGCTGCCTTTCAGTTACTGGCAGTTCCCATGATCTTAAAGCAGCAGAAGTTCCATGTGGTGGCAACAAGCTACCTGGTGGTTTCTCTGATACTGGCCCTTGCAGGTATTATTGTATATGCACTGGGCATAAAGAACGGCTGGGTATCCTTAAAAACGGGTTTGTCCCAGATTAAAGCAGACCTGATTGGGACATCTGCAAAGCAAGATAACGGGACAGGAAACCATCCCGGTACAGGAAAACCTGCCGGAACAAAGACAGGCGTACGGCTTATGATGATCCTGTTCTGGCTGGTGTTTGCAGGATTATTGTTATTCCAGCTGTATATGAGCTATCATCTGGCCTACAGCGACGGAGACGATGCCTTCTATCTGCCGGTATCTGTTACTGCGCTGGAAGCGGACAGTATGTATCTGAATAATCCTTATACGGGAAATACCCAGATCATTGATGTACGTCACGGGCTGGGGCCTTATCCCATTTGGCTGGCGTACCTTGCAAAGTTTACAGGCGTCAATGCCACGGTCATGGCACAGTCCATGCTACCGGTGGTTTTGATCGTGCTGACCTATGTGGTTTATCTGGAGATCGGACGAGGTCTTCTTGCCGGCAGTATGTTTAAGGATGCAAGGGCAAAAAACGAAGATAAACCGGAAACCCATAAGGAAGGCAATATCCATGCTGAAAACGAGGGCTGGATGCTGCCGCTGTTTATGATCTTTGTGAGTGCTCTGCAGATCTTCGGGAATTACTCCTTCTATACGGGAGCTACGTTCCTGCTGACCCGTTCCAGACAAGGGAAAGAAGCGCTGGGGAATCTGATCCTGCCCATGATCTTCCTGTTACTGCTGGAAATGAGCAAGCAGATCCAGGGGAATGCCGTGGCGAAGGAAAGCCCGGAAGATATGGAAAATGGCAAAGCTGCAGGAAAAGATAAAGGACTGTGGATCTACTACCTGCTCCTTACCTGTACCGGTATCGCAGCCTGCCTGTGCAGTACCATGGGTTCCTTCCTGTTTGTGATGCCGGTGGCACTGGCAGCTCTTTTATTTGCCATCCTGTATAAGAAACCGCTGCTGCTTGTTTCTTATGCCCTGACCTGCATTCCGGCGGGATGTTTTGCCTTACTGTATCTGTTCCTGCGCTAATGGGATTTGGGGACAAATACGAACACTACCCCGAAAAAATCGGCTAAATGAAAGAAGTAATATATGAGTGTCGTTTTGGAATTATTTACCGCATACTGGGGAAATCTGTTACCGCTGCTGGTATATGGGGCAGCCTTCATTTTTCTCTTTGTGACGGAAAAAGAACGAAATAAACGGATTCTTCTGCTGTATCTTACACTGGTGATCCTGACGCTGTTTTTCTTTCCGCTGTTTGCCAAGGTGATCATCGGCGTTATGGAAGATGAGATCTACTATCGCATCCTGTGGATGCTTCCGGTGACCGTTACAGTGGCTTATGCAGGGGTTCGTCTGGTCCAGATGCTAAAACCGTTGTGGTGGAAAGGGGTTGCGATCCTTGTACTGATGGCTGTTATGGCCCTCTCCGGGGATTATGTGTATGACAATCCTTACTTTGGCGTTGCTCAAAACCGGTTCCATGTGCCGGACGAAGTCATCGTGATCTGCGATGCCATCTCCGTGCCGGGGAGGGAAGTACGGGCGGTATTTCCGTCCAATCTGCTAAGCTATGTACGGCAGTATACGGCAGCGGTATGTATGCCTTACGGAAGAGAGACGGTGGTAGAGCGGTGGAACTTTGATGATCCGCTGTTTGATGCCATGGAAGCGGAGACCATTGACGCGGCACAGCTGGGCACTCTGGCCTATAAGGCCCAGTGAAATTACATCATCTTAAACTCAGGAAAGCCTATTTCCGGCAATCTGGAAGATTATACCTACCGCAAGGTGCATTCCGTAGGAATCTACGACATTTACTTAAGCGATGATGCCTATCTGGGCTATGACTATAACCATGAAGGTTTTTGATCCATGAATGAACGAGGAAAATTTGTTTTAAATATTATATTTATGCAGTTTGTGGTGATCATCTATACCGTATCCACGGTGATCGCCAAATTTGCGGCAGGAGCGGAATTGTTTTCTTTCCGTTTTTTGCTGTTTTACGGGCTGGAGATTTTTGGCCTGGGCGTTTACGCCATCCTGTGGCAGC
>JAILDL010000027.1 GCA_024689465.1 Lachnospiraceae bacterium | reverse complement strand
CAATGATGTATCCCTGATCATCTTTGTGCCACTGACCATCCTGCTGTTTCGCAGTGCAGACAAGGAAAAATATATCCTGCCGGTGATCTCCATGGAAAACATCGCCGCCATCCGCGGATCTCTCCTGACTCCCTTCGGAAGCCCCCAGAACCTGTTTCTCTACGGACAGGCCGATGTGACCGTATGGCAATTTCTCCTGCATATGTCCCCTATGATGGGGATGTCCGCAGTTTTGCTGGTCATCTTCGTGCTGGTACTGTATCGGAAGGATCTGAAGGAAGAGGCTGTGTCCACGGAAACTACAGCATTGCCGCAAGCAACCTCATCGACAAAAGCAACCTGCAGCGGGCAATCCGCCGCTCTGCAGGGGTCCGACCACCACGAAACAGATCTTCCGAAAGAAAGTCGAAAAGGAAAGATCTACCTTGCTTTGTTTGTCCTGGTGCTGCTGGTCATTGTGACACGAACCTCTCTGTGGTACTGGGCTGTTGGGATTGTCATCCTTGGGATCTTTTTTACCGACCGCACTATTTTCAAGAAGGTTGATTATGTCCTGCTTTTGACCTTCCTGTGCTTTTTTATCTTTTCTTCCTCCATTGCCGCCAATCCCGGCATTTCCGCCTTCCTGAAGGAAGCGGTGGCAGGGCGGGAATACTGGTGGGCCATCGGCCTGAGCCAGATCATCTCCAATGTACCGGCATCCATTGTGCTCTATCCCTTTACGGAGAACTTCGCTGGTCTGATCTACGGTGCCGACACCGCAGGCCTGGTATCCCTTATCGGTTCCCTGGCATCTGTCATCAACTACCGCATCTATGTCCGGGAATATCCCGGAAACGGCTGGCAGTTCGTGAAGGTGTTTACCCTGATCAGCTGGGCATTCTTCGCCATTGTGGTAGTGCCCGGGTATCTGCTGAGTTTTTGGAAATTCTTCTAGAAACCTTTATTTCGTATGCAAAAACGAGAGGCGTTTTGTGCCTCTCGTTTATATTTTGTCATCTTAGGCATTCCCGATAGCCTGTCGGCTCCGGGAAATACTGCCTGATCAAGCTTGTTTTGCTTTCCAGGCATTCCCTAACTCCAGCACACAGTCCGGATGGAGTGGGCCGGCAGCATCATGGGAAGGGCCTGCTCCCCTTCGCTTAAGTTTACCTTGATATCCTCTTCCGTACGGTTTAACAGCACCGCAACCCGCTCTCCGTCAGGGTTGACGAAGGCACTCACATCCACCTTGTCCGTATAGCGGGAACATGGGATATGCTGGGCACCGGGCTTCACAAAACGGGAGAGCTGCCCGATGTAGTAGTAGGATAGCTTCTTCTCGTAGTCTACGCCGTTTTCCAGGGCTTTGATGGGGGCATCGCAATAGTTGCCCACATGATTGGGGCCACCATAGTAGTCAAGCAGCATATTCCAGTCAAAGATGGCATCCACGCCGTGGTTTAAGTTGCCCATCATATCGTGGGCATACAGCTCCGCATAGCGGATCTCGCTTTCGCCGGCCAGGCGGGAATACTCGATACAGCCTTCGGTAAAGAAGATCTCCTGATCGGGGTGGAATCTGCGGATCAGATCCAGGTTTTCGAAATGGTCACCGGTGTACCAGTGCACGGCGCAGCCGGAAATGTATTCCTTTGCCCCTTCCCGTTTCAGGATCTCATCCAGTCGTTCAAAGGCGATCTCCTTGTTGTGATCCCACACCAGGATCTTCACCTGATCTAAGAGCCCTGCTTCCTTTAAGGCAGGTCCCAGATATTCTACTGCAAACTCCCCTTCTTCCTGTGCATCATATGTACAGGAATCCCAGGTCTGGGTAGCATTTGGCTCATTCTGGATGGTGGTAAAGGAGATGGGAAATCCCCGCTTTCCATATTCCTGAATGAACCGCACAAAATAACGGGCCCACAGGCTGTAATATTCTTTCTTCAATTTGCCGCCGTGGTTCATTTCCCCGTTGGTCTTCATAAACGGCGGCGGAGACCAGGGTGCCATCAAAAGGGTGATGGGCTTTCCCATTTTGTCCTGCGCCATGCGCAGCATGGGGATGATCTCCTCTTCATCGTGGGAGATGTCAAAACTATCCAGGCTCTCGTCCCCTTCCCGGATGTAATTGTAATTACCCAGTGCGAAATCGCAGCTGTTCATATGGATCCGGCCCATTGTATAGCGCAGGCCGCTTTCCCCGAACAGATCCTCGATGACCTGCTCCCTGTTTTCTTCGCTGAGGCCCTTCAGCGTATGAGCCGCAGCTTCTGTAAACGCACCTCCGAACCCTCGCAGGTGCTGATCGCCCTGCTTCGGAAAAACAGACACTTTCTGCATTTCCCCGGAAGGGATCACTTCCTCAGCGGGAATGTTCTCCCAGTAACGGTCCTTTCGCAGTGCGGTTTCTATGATCGTTATATTTTTCATTCTCAGTCTCTGGCGGCAGTAGACTCCCTGGGAATGATCCGTCCTCTTAAGGTTACCAGTTTACCCGGCTCGCCCTTGATCATGCTGATCAGCTGTTCCACGGCAATGGCGCCCTGCTTTTCGAAATTCGTTCGGATCGTGGTCACCGAAGGTGAAAACAACCGGGTGGTCTCTATATCATCACATCCCATTACACTGACCTGCTCCGGCACCTTGATGCCTCCGTCCCTGAGGGCTTCCAAAACGCCGATGGCGCTGACGTCGTTTGCTGCAAAAATAGCATCCGGCAGCGGCTTATCGGAATCCAGGAAAGCGGTGACGGCATCGTAGGAAACCTTCCGTTCGAACTCACCCTTCAGGATATAGTCATCCTCAATGGTGATCCCGGCATTTTTCAGCACTTCGAAAAAGCCTCGCATACGTTCCTGACTATCGTAGTTATCGCCCACACCTTCTACAAACATGATCCGCTTATGCCCCAGTTCCAGTAGAAACTGTGCCGCCTGTTTTCCTCCGTTATAGGAATCAAACACGACGCTGGCAGACGTCTCATCGATCAGGATACGGTCGATATAAACCGTCGGAATGTCCTGATCCCGCAGGATACTCTCCTGGGGCTGTTCAATGGCGGAATTTAAAATGATGGCACCGTCTACCCTATGTCCCAGGATATTGGTCATGATGTGCCGGGGATCGGAACTTAAAAAGATCTCCAGCTCATAATTGTTTTCCTGGCAGGCCCGGTAAATGGAATCCGACAGTTCCCCATAGTAAGGGCCGCGGATCGCTCCCAGAAACAGGCCCAGCACGCCGGTTGCCTGTGCTTTCAGATTCCGTCCGTTTAAGTTGGGGGTATACTTGAGGCGTCTTGCCACCTCCAGCACCCGCTCCTTGGTATCCGGATTCAGGACGTTTACGTTATTCAGAGCATTGGAAACAGTGGAAATGGATACTCCCGCTTCTCTCGCTACATCTTTTATTGTGACTCGTTTACTATCTTCTTTTGCCAATGTTTTTCCCTATCAATCCATGGTTCAACACACGACCTGCGTCTCTTCTTGCGGCGAAATCGTCTGATTTTTTCGTGTCCAATATCTGTTCTTGAAAAAAGGGGGGAAGATTGATCCCCCCTTTTAATATATCACATCATTCCCATGAATCAGGAAATCTTTCCGGAAAGTACGTTTTACTTGTAATCGTACTCTTCACAGTATGCGATCCACTGCTTGGTGTACTCTTCACGGCACTTGTCCAGACCGGCATCCTTCACCAGGGTGCGGAACTCTTCAACGGCTGCATCCACATCATCCACAAGACCTGCCTCGATGGGAGCCAGATACTGACGCATCACGTTGTTAACTGCACTTCTCTCTGCAGAGTATGCTTCATAGTTCTCAGAGAAACCATCGTAGATATTTACGTTGGGGAACTTGGTCTTTGCGCCCATCTCTGCATACTTGTCAAACATTTCCTGCAGAGCAACGTCGGTCTTCTGAGGCAGCTTTGTTTCGCCGTTTCTCAGGTTCCAGGTGTTGAAGCCTTCATAAGGGAAAGTTGCGGTCTCGCCTGCTTCTTCCTGCAGGTTCTTGTAGATACCGTCTTCCACAGTGTAGTGCGTTCCTTCGATACCGTACTGAACAATGGAGTTGATCTCGTCATCACACAGCATAGCCTGCAGAACCAGAAGGGCTCTCTCAGGATTCTTGCAGCCGCGAACGATAGCGGTACCGTTCTGGGTTGCATGTCCGGGATAGATAACGCCGGTAGTCTCGCCGTAAGCTACATATGCAGACTCCCAACCCTCGCCTGCGTTTGCGAAATCAGCAATGGCGGTTACCTGCTTGTTGGGGTTCTGTCCTGCGACTTCTGCTACACACAGACCGTTCTTGTAGGAATCGGAATTGTTGGTATCAGACAGAGCACTCTTGGACCAGAATCCTTCGTCCGCCCATCTCTTTAACATCTTCATATCGTCTACGAAGTCATCGGAGAACCAGTAATCGTATACATCGGTGGGTGTGTCATAGTTTGCTGCCAGACCATAGTCTAAGCCGTTTGCGCTAACCCAGGGATACTTGAAGTTCAATACCCAGGCTGCATCAAATGCAGTCTTAAAGCCGGAGCTTTCTTCGGTGGTTACGGTTAACAGGCCCTGATCCGGCTCATTTTCCTTGATACCCAGCAGGTATGCTTCCAGGTTTTCCAGGTTGTTGGGAACCGGCAGATCATACTTTGCACGAAGGTCTTCTCTGTACTTAACGCCGTTGCTTACATACTCCGGCCAGGTGTTGGGAACTGCATAGATTTTGCCGCCAACTTTGCACATGTTGAGGGCACTCTCCCCAACCATTGCCTTTAAATCGGGAGCAACGGTATCCAGCATGTCATCCAGCTCTTCGAAAGCACCGCTGCTTGCCAGCAAGCCGTAATTTAACCAGTTTGCGATGTAGATCAGATCCGCACCCTGCGAGGTGATCTCGTTTGCATACTTCTGCTGGAACTCGGTCCAGGTAGAGAACTGCATATCTACGGTTGCGTTGCATTTTTCCAGAAGCTTTTCGTTTAAAGCTGCTTCAACCAGCTCCTCGTCCTGGGGTGCATCACCCATTACGTAGAAAACAAGGTCTACCTGCTCAGACAGATCCAGCTCAGCTGCATCTGCTGTTTCTGCGGGAGCTTCTTCCGCTGCCTGTGTTTCCACAGCGATCTCAGTAACTCCCTGCTCATCCAGCTGCTCTGCAGCGGACTGAGCGCCTGTGCTGCCACAGCCAGCCAGCATCGTGGCGGTCATGGCAAGTGACATGAGTACACTTAAAACTTTCTTTTTCATTTTTCTCTCCTTTATAAAAACGTTTTAAATTGGAACCAAAATGAAGGAACAACTCAGCCTTTTACAGCTCCTACCGTAATACCGGAAACAAAGAATCTCCGAACAAAAGGATAAAACAGCAGCACGGGGCCGGTGGCAACCACCGCCATGGCCAGCTTTACGGATTCGGTAGGCAGATCCGCGGTTTTCATGCTGACGTTGGAAGCCATCTGCTTCATGGCCGTTGTGGCATTGAGCAGATCGTATAGGTAGAACTGCAGCTGCCAGGTTGACGAATTGGTACTGAACATGGAGGAGCGGTACCAGTCGTTCCAGTAGCCCAGGGCAAGGAACAGACCAACCGTGGCTAGTCCCGGCTTTAAAATGGGCAAGACGATCTTAAAGAAGATGGTGAAATGTCCGGCGCCGTCGATCTTGGCCGACTCCGTCACCGCATCGGGCACCGCGCCCACAATAAAGGTCCGCATAAGGATGACCAGAAAGGGGCTCATCAGTGCAGGAAACCAGATCGCCAGGGTGGATCCCTTCAGCCCCAGTACATTGGCATACATGAGATACCAGGGGATCATACCGCCACCGAAGATGCTGGTGAAGTAGATCAGGAAGGATACGGTGTTGCGGTACTTAAACTCCTTTCGGGAGATCACGTATCCTGTCAGGGAGATCATGGTCAGACCGATAAAGGTTCCCACCACCGTATAGTAGGTATTCATTTTGTATGCCTGCAGGATATCCTTGGGCGATTTGAAGATCGTCTGGTAGGCTGCCAGGGTAAAGTTCCTGGGAAGCAGGCTGTAGCCTTCTTTTAAAATGGTCACATTATCGGTAAAGGACCCGGAAACGATGATGATAAAGGGCAGTACACAGACAATGGAACCGATGGTCAGCATGATGTAAATAAATACGTAAAAGATCTTCGCTCCCAGTGACTTTTTGATCGTCCTGGGTTCAGAAGGTGCATAATCTAAATCTTTGGCCATTTCTTCTCTCCTCTCAGAACAATGCGTATTCCGGGTTTTTGCGTTTTACCAGGAAGTTCACTAAAACAATGATCAAAAAGCCAAACAGGGACTGGTAAAGTCCGGCCGCCGTTCCCAGGCCTATGGAAAGGGGCTGTGTGGTGGTAATACGGTAAACGTAGGTGTCAAAGATATCCGTTACGTTAAAGAGCACGCCGTTGTTTCCGATGATCTGATAGAACAGCTCGAACTGGCCCTTCATGATACTGCCCAGTGCATACAG
>JAILDL010000024.1 GCA_024689465.1 Lachnospiraceae bacterium | reverse complement strand
TTTACTTATGCAGCTCTCGAGAAAAAAGGAAGATCCGAGAATTACCAGGCAGCCATTCAGTGGCTCTACGATGCCGGGATCATAAATATTTGTTACAATCTTTCGAATCTGAGCATTCCGCTTGAGGGTAACAAAATCGATAACATTTTTAAGATTTATATGCAGGATACCGGCTTGTTTGTTGCCATGCTCGAGGAAGGTAGCGCGGGCAGGATCCTTAGCGGAGAACTTGGAATGTATAAAGGCGCTATATATGAAAATATAGTAGCGGATGCTTTTTCAAAAAGCGGAAGGTCACTGTTTTATTTTCATAAAGAAAGTGGACTGGAAATTGATTTTATAACACCCTTAGACGCTGAAGTTACGCTCGTGGAAGTAAAAGCGACAAACGGAAATGCCAAATCAGCCAATACGGTTTTAAAGAACAAGGATCAGTATGGCGTTAATAGGTGTATTAAGTTGAGTGCAAACAATGTCGGACAGGTGGGCGAGAAATTGACATTGCCATATTATATGGTTTTCCTGCTCAAATAGTTGATTTTACCCCAAGGAAACGACGTCGAGATCTGTTGTTTGCTTGAACAATTAAAATCCGCAAAGGAGCATATTGAAAACCTTATATTTAAATCTTTATCCGGGGAAAACGATATAGAGGGCATAAAAAACTTTGATTGTGTGCGGAAGAAAAGAGTTAAGGCGGTAATATTTTGCGAAAACCAAAATATTACCGCCTTAACATTGAAATAACGGCATTAATTTCTTAATATTTTTGTACGGAGGATAAAGAGATGAGATTGTATTATAGGGAAATATATCTGAAAAGGATCATTCACGTAAATATTGGTCCATTCATGGAGAAAGGAGCCTTATTTTAACTTGTTCCCATAGATGGAGGAAGCTCTGGGGAAAAAGGTAAAAGACGACGAGGACGAAATGATGATAGAAACGGAAAGACTCCTGCTCAGGGAGTATACGATGGATGATTTTGACGACCTGTATGAAATCATGTCGGATGCCGAGACAATGCAGCATTACCCGGCACCCTTTGATGAAGCAAGGACCAGACGATGGATCGAGTGGAATCTGGAGAACTATGCACAGTACGGGTTTGGATTGTGGGCGGTTGTCTTAAAAGAAACCGGGGAATTCATCGGAGACTGCGGAATTACCATAAAGAATATTGACGGGGAAAAACTACCGGAGATCGGATACCATATTCATAAAAAGTACTGGAAACATGGATATGCAAAAGAAGCAGCGAAGGCTGTTCGGGATTGGGCATTTGAGAATACGGATTATCCGGCATTGTATTCCTACTGCAAATATACGAATGTGGCATCCTACAAAACGGCAGAAGCAATCGGCATGCATTTTGATAAAGAGTATCCTGATGAGGTAAACAAAATGACGCATGTTTCCGTGATCCATAGAACAACGACACCTTTGGGATGGTGGTAGATGAACCCCTGACCCCGTCCCCGAGCCTGGGACTTGCTTTCCGGGAATAATTATGGTAAATAATTTGTTAGATATAAAAAATAAACAGGAAAGAGAGGTCAACATAAGAATGCGTGTAGAGAAAAAAGAGATTGCAAAAGTATACAGTATGAAGACCTCGGTTTCTGCTCTTTGATCCATACAGGGATAAACAGCTTATTCTAACCGTGGCGTATTGGTCACGGTTTTCTTTTGCCCTTTTTCAGGCACTTTTCCGAGCATTCAGGTCTCCATACGATCCGGTAACAATGAAAATAAGAAGGATAAATCAAGGAGACAGACCCATTGAATAACATGAAAAATCAAATTGTGATCCGAAAAGAAACCAAAGAAGATCACTATCACACAGAACTGATGACCCTGCGTGCTTTCTGGAATCTGCACGGCCCGGGGTGTAACGAGCATTACCTGGTAAAGAAGCTTCGCACGGCAGAAGAGTATCTGCCGGAGCTTAGCCGTATAGCAGAGCTGGATGGAAGGATCGTAGGCGCGATCTTTTATTCCAGAGCCAAAGTGGTGCAGGAAGGCAGGGAACAGGAGGTATTGACCTTCGGCCCTTTGGCAGTGGAACCTACCTGCTTTAGCATGGGGATCGGGACCCGCCTGCTTCAGGAAACCATTCCCCTGGCAAAAGAAGCCGGCTATAAAGGGATTGTGATCTGCGGAGAGCCGGGATATTATCCCAAACATGGCTTTGTGACCTGTGATCACTTTGGTATCCGTCATCCCGCCTTCGGGAATTCCGACGCATTTATGGCCCTTCCGCTGAACGAAGGCTTTGAAGAGATCCACGGCACTTTTTACGAAGCACCTGTTTTTGAGGAAGCCGAGGATGAAGAGGAAACGGCAGCCTATACGAAGCAGTTTCCCTATTACAAACCGTTAAAGCTTTCCTGCCAGTGGCTTCACGTAGAAAAACTGGGCAGGATCTCGGAGGCACAAAAGAACAGCTATAAGATCCGCTTCTGGGAACAGGAGATACCGGCGAAACTAAAGGGCTCCTTCTACGGGGAAGATGCTGAGAAACTGCCGGTTATAGGAGATTATGTAACCTTTTTGTATAACCGGCAGGGAGACTCTGTGATCCTGTCGGTCTGTGAGAGAAAGAGCTTTCTCCAAAGGCCGGACCAGGCAAAGACCGGAGTCATGCAGTATATGGCCGCCAACGTGGATTACCTGTTCATCGTCACTTCGCTGAACGAAGACTATAATTGCAAGCGCATCGCCAGATACGTGAGCATAGCCATTCAGGGAGGAGCCATCCCGGTTGTGATCCTGACAAAATCAGACCTGTGCACCAATCCGGGAAGGTTCATGCGGGAAGTGGAGGAGCTTTCCGACAAGGTGCGGGTCCATGCGATCTCTGCTCTCTACAGCATCGGGCTGGAGGAACTGAAAGAGTATCTGATCCCCGGGACCACCATCTGCCTCATGGGGTCCTCCGGCGCCGGCAAATCCACGTTGATCAACGCTCTGAGCGGAGAGGAGATCATGAAGACCTCCGGGATCCGGGAAGACGACGGAAAGGGAAGGCACACCACTACCTATCGGAAGCTGATCGCCCTTCCGGACGATGTGATGATCATCGATACCCCCGGCATGCGGGAAGTTGGCATGGCAGATGTGCAGGAAGGTATCGACGAGACATTTTCGGATATCGTAGAATTAGAGAGGATGTGCAGGTTCAGCAACTGCAGACATGATACGGAGCCGGGGTGTGCGGTCAAAGCAGCCATAGAAGCGGGAGAATTATCTGCTGAAAGACTGGAACTGTACCGAAAGCTGGGCCGGGAAAGCACCAACAATCACGCAAAGAAGAAACAGATCTCAAAGTGGGCAAAGGCATATAAGAAAAGGCCTTTTTGACAGAAGACAAGAAACAGGGGGTAGAAAACCATGGTAAAGAGCAGTACGAAGTATCAGGCAACCGAGGAGGAGATCCGGGCTTTGTTTGAAGCAAAGGGCTTTGGACGAGTCGTTCGGATCGAACCCCTTGGGGATGGGGAATTTAATGCGGCGTTTCAGGTAACCTGCGAAAACGGCAAAAGCTATGCCTTAAAGATCGCACCTCCTGCAGATGCCCGTGTGTTGACCTATGAAAAGAACATGATGGATTCCGAGGTCTTCTGGTATCGTCAGATGCAGGAGCATACGGACATTCGCTGCCCCGGGATCTATGCCGCGGATTTTTCCAGAAAGATCCTGAAGAGCAACTGCTTTATCATGGAGATGATGCAGGGAGAGCCCCTTTGGAAATGTGAATTTACGCCGGAGGAAGCTAAGAAGGTACAGGAAGAGAAGATCGGGATGCTGGCAAAGATCCACGGGATCAAAAACGATGGCTATGGGTATCGGCAGAGAGGCCTTTGGGATTCCTGGTATGAAGCGCTGCGCCACATGGCAGGAGATCTGGTAGAGGATTGCAAGAATCTGGGGTATGAAACGCCGGACGGGGAGAGATTCCTGCAGTGGATCGATGAACAGGAAGCGGTTCT
>JAILDL010000165.1 GCA_024689465.1 Lachnospiraceae bacterium | reverse complement strand
GCGCTGAAGTTCCAGTCCTACGGCATCATGACCGTGCGGGACATCCAGGAAAAGAAGGAGATGGTCCTTAAAACCTTCGGCAAGCAGGGAGAGTGGATCTGCCGGCTGGCCTTCGGAGAGGACGATCGGCCTGTAACGCCTTACCGGCCGGAAGATGCCAAGAGTATCAGCCGGGAATTTACCTTCCAGGAAGATGTAGAGGATTTCGCACTGCTGCAGGATGCGTTGCTGCTCCTGGCCCTCTGTGTGGAGCACCGGGCAGAACGGGTGGGACTGTACGGAAACGGCATCACCTTGAAGGTAACCTATGGGGATATGAAAAGTATCACCCGTTCCAAAGTCTGTCCCACGGGACGCTCCGCAATGGATATTTACCGGGAGACGTCCCAGATGCTGCAACTGGTGGAACACCGGTCCGTTCGCCTGATCGGAGCGGGTCTGCATAACCTGTCGGGAGAAGAGGGGCGCCAGCTTTCCTTTGAAGACTGCGTGCAGGAACTGTCCCATCAGAAAGAAGAGAAGCTGCAGGAAGAACTGGCCCGGCTGCAGGATAAATACGGGCTGGATTTTGCAGGAAATATCGAAAAACTGTATCACGGGGATACCCTTCATAAAACCCTGGAATACATGAGAAAGAAAATCTGAAAAAACGCCTTTGGGAGGCATCACATGTTATTTAGTGTAGCTGTTATATTAGTAGCCGGGCTGGCGCTGGGAACCCTGTGCAAGAAGATACGGATCCCCGGCCTGTTCGGAATGATCATCGCAGGTATCCTCATCGGGCCCTACTGCCTGAATCTCATTGACGGATCCATCCTGAACGTATCTGCCGAGATCCGCAGGATCGCCCTGATCATCATCCTGATCCGGGCAGGCCTGAAACTGAACCTGGATGACCTTAAGAAAGTGGGAAGACCCGCCATCCTCATGTGCTTTGTACCGGCATGCCTGGAAATGATCGGCATGGTAACCCTTGCCCCAATCATCCTTGGAATGAGCCGGCTGGATGCGGCCATCCTGGGAGCAGTGATCGGAGCCGTATCACCTGCAGTGGTGGTGCCGCGCATGATCAAACTCATCGATGAAGGGTATGGCGTGAAACAAGGCATTCCGCAGATGATCCTGGCAGGCGCATCCGTGGACGATGTGTTTGTGATCGTTATGTTTACCGCATTTACCGGACTGGCACAGGGCAAAGAAATATCCGTTATGTCCTTTGTAAATATCCCCCTGTCCATCGCACTGGGCATTCTGGCAGGAGCCGCCTCAGGGTATCTGGTATATCTGTGGTTTTCCGGGATCCATATGAATCTCATCATCATGACCATGTTGCTGTTATCCGTAAGCTTCGGATTATCCACTCTGGAGACCGGATTTCCCATGATCCCCTTTGCATCCCTCATAGCCATCATGACCATGGGGATCGCCGTAAAAAGAGCCGATTCGGATATGGCCATCCGCCTTTCCGGACAATATGACAAACTGTGGACCGTGGCTGAGATCTTCCTGTTTGTGCTGGTAGGCGCTTCCGTAGCCATCGATCATGCCAAAGAAGCCGGGATCAAAGCCATCGTATTGGTGTTGCTGGTACTGGTATTTCGGATGTTCGGCGTATTCTTATGTGTTCTTGGCACCAGACTCAGTTTCAAGGAAAAACTGTTCTGCATGATCGCCTATACGCCCAAAGCAACCGTCCAGGCAGCCATCGGAGGGATCCCTCTTGCTATGGGATTAGACTGCGGCGTGATCGTTCTGACCGTATCTGTGGTGGCAATCCTTTTAACCGCTCCCATAGGGGCGTTCGGGATCGATATGACCTACCGCAGATGGCTGGCGAAAAATATTGACGGGTAAATGTAACATGGAACAGGATTCAACTATGCGTTGATTTTCAAAAAAACTATATAAAAAAAGGATATCGTTCGCTTTCATGGAATAATAAAAGTGTGACGATATATATCTTGTTCCAGACAACTTCATCCCCGGAGCTTTCACCGGGATCATCAAAACCCACAATTAAATAGCGTTTTCAAAACTTGCATAAGACACCGAAGGGTGGATTTTGCGCTCATTTTCACGGAAACCACTAATCATTTCCTCACCAGAAAGAGAGTACAGAATGCAGAAAATGAAAACAACGGAAGAAAGAAATCAACTCATCAATCAGAATCTGAAACTCGTTCCTTTTTTTGCAAAGAAA
>JAILDL010000152.1 GCA_024689465.1 Lachnospiraceae bacterium | reverse complement strand
TGGACGTCTATATAAAGCAGAGATACAGGTCAGGGGAAATGAAGTGGTAACTTATATTGATGGGCAGCAGTTACACCGACACGAGTGCAAATCCTGGCAACCTAAACCCTTGTATTATTCTGTTGTAAAGGATGCAGAAGACCATTATATCTGTAAGCTCGTGAATGCCACCGATAAAGACCGACAAGTGCGCATTCTGCTTCCCCAAGGTGCGGATTGCAAGGAAGCTGTGATTGAATATATGGATGGCTATTTACCGGATGAACGCAACAGTTACGAGGATCCACAGAAAGTCATTCCGCGTATGAAAAACATGGCAGTTTCGGACGGAGAGATAATATATCGGTCGAAAGCGTATTCTTTAGGGGTAATAAGATTCCTATAATTATATTGAAAAAGCTTCCATTTACGAAAGTACCGGTCAAAAAACATCTGATCAAAGGTAGGGTGTTTGTGATCGGTACTTTTTTTCATATAAGAGTCTATTATATAATTATGGTCAAACGTAAAGAGCTATAAATGACGGTTGAGAATTATGAAGTATCGAATTGACTGTCGATGGGCGGATCGAACAAAATTCGCATCAAAAAGTGAATCTGAAAAGTAAAGGTACCGGAAGAGATGGATGCAAGGACACAAAAATCCTGCAGGACGGTGGCAATCGTTCTGGCAGGAGGCGCAGGGAAACGGATGCAGAGCACGCAGAAGAAGCAGTTTCTGCAGATCGGTGGCAAAGAACTGCTGTATTATTCCCTGAAGACCATGGAAGACAGCTTCATAGACGATATCGTAGTGGTAACGGCACCGGAAGACCGGGAGCATGTTCAGAAAGAGATAGTGGAGGCTTATGGCTTTGCAAAGGTCAAAGCCTATGCAGACGGCGGAAGGGAACGGTATCATTCGGTGTGCAATGGTCTGGTTGCGGCAGAAACGCTAAAACCGGATTATGTGTTCATTCACGACTGCGCTAGACCTTTTGTTACGGAAGAGATCCTGGAACGAGCCCTGGAATCCGTTCAAAAACTGGGGGCCTGTGTGGTCGGCATGCCGGTTAAGGACACCATCAAGATCGCTGATCGGGAAGGAAATATCGATTCCACTCCGGATCGGAATCTGGTCTGGCAGATCCAGACACCTCAGGTATTTTCCTATAAGAAGATAGCAGATGCCTACGAACGGGCCATCCGGGAAGAAGATGCCCTGCTGGAAAAGGGCATTCACATTACTGATGATGCCATGGTACTGGAACTGTACAGTAAGGATAAGATCGGTCTGGTAGAAGGCAGCTACGACAACTTCAAGGTAACCACACCGGAGGATATCACACTGGCGGAGTTATACCTGGAACGAATGAATAAAAGCGGGAATAACTGAAACGGCGACTCTTTTTTGCGTCCGGAAATGAATGGAAAAAGTTTTGCTTCGGCTTGTAAAAGAGCGCGGATGATCGAAGGAGATACGATATGATCAAAATTTACGGAATGCCCACCTGCCCTTATTGTGATTACATTCATGAGCAGATCAAGGGACGGGAAAGCGAATTTGAATACATTAATATCGGTGAGAATATCCGGAATATGGGCACTTTCACCAGACTGCGGGATAAGAGTCCGGTCTTTGACCATTGCAAGGAGATCGGTGATGTGGGAATCCCTGCCTTTGTATTTGAAGATGGCCGGATATCCATTGATCCTGCCGATGCCGGACTGATCGAATACGGCTCACCCGATGCCTGCTCCATAGAAGATCATAAGAGTGGGAGAAAAGGTTGTTGAAACATTCTGTGATCGGGAAAGCATTTTATACCTCCATTCCGGTTCTGGCAGGCTATTTCTTCCTGGGAGCCGGGTTCGGGATTTTACTGAGAAACACCGGATATGGCACCCTTTGGAGCTTTGCCATGAGTACATTCATTTATGCGGGGTCCATGCAATATGTGGGTGTCGGGTTGCTTGCGGGCGGTGCATCGGTGCTTACCACGGCATTCACCACGCTGATGGTCAATGCACGCCATTTGTTTTATGCCATCTCTATGATCGGGCGTTACAAGGATGCGAAGCCCTACAAGCCTTATCTGATCTTTGCGCTTACGGACGAAACCTATTCCCTGCTATGCGACGGTAAGACACCGGAAGGGGAAGATCCGAACCGGTATCGTTTTCTGGTATCCCTGTTTAATCAGTGCTACTGGGTTATCGGAAGTGTTGTGGGGAGTCTGATCGGTGCAGTGATCCCTTTTCCGTCCGAAGGGATCGAGTTTGCCATGACAGCCCTCTTTATCGCATCCTTTACGGAGCAGTGGCTGGAGAAAAAAGACCACTTGCCTGCGATCACCGGACTTGTCAGTACCCTTTTGTGCCTGGCATTGTTTGGACCGGACCGTTTCCTGCTCCCGTCCATGGTGCTGATCACTCTTGTCCTGACCCTGACAGGCAGGCGAAAGGCGGTGGCAGTATGAGATCCGGGATCCTTGTTGCTGTTATGGCACTTGTCACAATGCTGATCCGTTTTCTGCCCTTTTGGATCTTTCAGAAGAAAACACCTGCCTATATTTCCTTTCTTGGGGAAGTACTTCCCTCTGCGATCCTGGGGATGCTGGTGATCTACTGTCTGAAGGATGTCCGCCTGTTTGCGGCGCCCTATGGGATACCCGAAGCCATAGCGGCTCTTCTGGTGGTCCTGCTGCAGGTATGGAAGCGTAATTCGCTACTGAGTATATTGAGCGGAACCGTCACTTATATGTTGATGGTCCAACTGGTTTTTTGAGCAGATCTCTTTGTGAATATAGAAGAAAAAAGCGCGGAATTTCAGGGAAAAATCCAATGGGAAATTATTTGTTTCAAAAAGCCTAAATAAGTGTTGACATCTCAACATGCTGTTTGCTACAATTATCAATGCGCTCGACAAAAGGCGAGCGCATTTGTTTCGCTAAAAAACAAGTTGGGAGAGGTATCGAAGCGGTCATAACGAGGCGGTCTTGAAAACCGTTTGTCCGAAAGGGCACATGGGTTCGAATCCCATCCTCTCCGCTGAGAGCTAACCTTTCTCAATTTAATACAGAATCATTGAATTCTGCCAAACTCGGAGAAGTACCCAAGCTGGCCGAAGGGACACCCCTGGAAAGGGTGCAGGTCGTTAATAGCGGCGCGAGGGTTCAAATCCCTCCTTCTCCGCTGGATGAAACATCATCCATTGCACATTGACATATAAACAGTAATGCAACCCTGAAAATTTCAAGAATGAAATTCGAGCGGATAAATATCCGTTCAGTAGCAGTAATGCTATTCAGAACAAGCAGTAAAAACGGAAGTTCTTACAAAGAATAAGCCAGTTT
>JAILDL010000140.1 GCA_024689465.1 Lachnospiraceae bacterium | reverse complement strand
CGGTGGTGCGTCATGAATACAAGCAGGGCAAGGGAAACGTTATCCGAACCATGTTCCGGGAGATCGATGCGGAGTGCTACGTCATGACCGACGGCGACGATACCTATCCCATGGAATCCGCTCCGGAGATGGTGGACCGGGTCCTGAATCATAAGGCAGACATGGTAGTGGGGGACCGTCTTTCTTCCACCTATTTTCAGGAAAACAAGCGTCCCTTCCACAACTTCGGAAACAGTCTGGTGCGGGGCACCATCAACCGCCTGTTCCAGTGTGAGATCAAGGACATCATGACGGGCTTCCGTGCCTTCAGCTTTACCTTTGCAAAAAGCTATCCCATCATGTCCAAGGGCTTTGAGATCGAGACCGAGATGACCATTCATGCGGTGCGAAACAACATGTCCATTGAAAACGTGATCGTGGATTACCGGGATCGCCCCCAGGGGAGCGAGTCCAAGTTAAACACCTACTCCGATGGCTTTAAGGTACTTCGGACCATCTTCCGGTTATTCAGGGATTACAGACCCCTTGGCTTTTTCTCTATTTTTGCTTTTATCCTGGCGCTGCTTTCTGTGATCTTTGTGGTGCCGGTATTTATCGATTACTGGAATACGGGGCTGGTTGCCCGGTTCCCCACACTGATCGTCAGCGGCTTTGTAATGATCGCCGCCTTGCAGGCGTTCTTTACCGGCCTGATCCTGAATAACATCGCGGTAAAAGAGCGAAGAGACTTTGAACATTATCTGAAGCTGGTGGATCGCATGGAGAAGGACCTGAAGACGAAGTGATCGACTTTTGCAGGAAACAGAAACTGAATCTCTTGCTGCTGGCGCTCATCACCCTGCTCTCCTGTTTCTTTATTTCACAGAAACAGGGGTATCACATGGATGAACTGCTGAGCTTCGAACTGGCCAATGCGGACTTTACCCCTTGGATCGTACCGACTCAGCCGGAGGGCCGTCTGGAAAAGTTCCTGAAAGAGAGTGTTTACGGCGATAATTTTTTCGATACCTGTGGGAATTTCTTTGGGGTCGTAAAAGATGTGCTGGTAAACCGGGGAAATGCGAAGATCTTCGGCACCGTAGCGGATGTCTATGAAGAGCCGGTATGGATCAGCAGGCAGCAATTTAAGGACTATATCACGGTTGACGGACGGGATGCGTTTCATTACCCTTCTGTCTATTTTAATGTGAAGGACGATAATCATCCGCCCCTGCATTTCATGCTGGTGCACACCATGAGCTCCATTTTCCGGGGACAGGTAAATCCCTGGCTGGGCTGCGTCATCAACCTGTTGTTTATCCTGGGAAGCGGCATGCTGCTGATCGCTATGGGAAAGCGCTTTTTCGGCTCGGAAACTTTAGGCAGAGGCATGGCAATCCTCTATGCCTTAAGCCTTGGTGGAATGGCCAGTCTGCTCCTCATCCGGATGTATGCCATGCTCACCTTCTGGTGCGTGCTGGCGCTTTATCTGCATCTGGATAAGTGGGAGAGCGGGCAGTGGAAAAAGCATAACAAGCTGCTGATCTTTACGACAGTCTGCGGCTTTTTGACCCAATATTTCTTCCTGCTGTTTATGCTGCCGCTGTTTGCGGTAACCTTCGTGAAGCTGCTGCTAGCAGCGAGAAAATCACGATCGAAGGATCCGATATACTATCTGCGAAGTATGGTGATCTCCGCCATCTGGGGCATCGGTCTGTATCCCTTTGCCATCGACCATGTGCTGCACAGCGGCCGGGGACAGGAATCCCTGGAGAACCTGACGGGTGGCTTATCCGGTCTGGTAGAGCGGATGCGTGCCTTCTTTTCCATCTGGTGTGATACCATGCTGGGAACTGTGGGCGGAATCCCTGTGGTATTGATCTTGCTGCTACTGGCTGTTTGGATCCTGGCGACCAGGGGGGAGAAAAAGATCCCGGAAAACCTGTGGTTTGTGGGGATCCCCTTTCTTTGCTATGTGCTCATCGTGACCCGGATCGCGCCCTTTTATGAAGATCGGTATATGATGCCGGCCTTTGCCCTGGGAGCTATGCTCATGGGTATGGTGTTCTATGGGGCACTGGGAAAGTTGGTTCCGAAAGAAATGCTGAAAAATGCGCTCTATATCGGGCTTTGCCTGCTTGTGACCGTTCCCATGTTGTTCCTGCAAAAGCCCAATTACCTGTTTGAGGGGTATGCGGAGCAGGTGGAGGTGGCAAAGACCTACCGGGATGTTCCCTGCCTGCTGGTGTACGACGGGCTGAGCTATTACCGGAACCTGGTGGAACTGACGGAGTACAAGCAGACCCTTCTGGTGACCCAGCAGGAACTGCAGGAGAGAAGCTTTGATCCGGTGCTGGATCAGGCGGATACCCTGGTGGTGCTGACAGGCAGAGGGGTATCGCTGGAAAAAGCCAAAGAAGCTTTAGCAGCCTATGGTTATACGGATTATACAGTGCTGCTGGAA
>JAILDL010000096.1 GCA_024689465.1 Lachnospiraceae bacterium | reverse complement strand
CTCCGTGAACGATATCGCCAGCGAGATCGCAGAGATCAATTCCGCATCCGCTACCAACAGCAACGGTGTAGAAGAGATCGTAGACAAGAACGACAAGACCACCAATGTATCGAGAGATATCGAAGGCCTGGCAGAAGACAGCAAGACGAATGCCGAGAGCCTGGAGAATGTGGTAAATCAGTTCCGGGTGTAAAGGACGGAATAATAGCAATAGTTACTATCTAGGATAGAGCAATTCAAAACGAATAAAAAACGAATAGAGAGGGCTCCGGCAGCAGTGCCGGAGCCTTTTTGTGCCTAAACAAGCCTCCCAGGCATTCCGAATCTGTGAACATTCTGTGAAACTGTACAGAAGCAGGAACATGTCCATTGACAGGGATGTGGAAGCCATGAGATGATACCAAAGTTAGTTAAATAAAACTAACTGAGAGGAGAACCATTTATGAAAAACAGATTTTTTGTAACACTGGCAGCTGCAGGTCTTGCAGTAGCCATGACTGCTTGCGGCGCAGCAGAGAGCAATGTTGCGATCTCGGAGGAGAGCGTAGCGGAAGCCGGAACTGTAGCGGGAGCCGAAACAGAAGGGGAGGCCGGAACCGCAGCGGATGCTGAAAACATAACGGAAGCCGGAACCGAAGCGGGAGAAACAACCGCTGAAGGGGCAGAGAGCGTATTTCCCCTGACGATCCAGCATGGTCTGGGCGAGATCACCATTGAGGAGCAGCCTGAGAAGGTGGTTGCCATTGCATGGGGCAATCCCGATGTTCCCCTGGCGCTGGGTGTTGTACCGGTGGGCATTTCCGAAGCAAACTTTGGTCCCAGAGATGAGAACGGCCTGCTGGCATGGACTGCACAGGCGTTTGATGATCTGGGTGTTACCCCCAACGTATTTGATGACACCGATGGCTGGGATTACGAAGCCATCGCAGATTGCCAGCCGGATGTGATCCTGGCAGCTTACTCCGGTCTTTCTCAGGAAGAGTACGATCGCCTTTCCGAGATCGCACCGGTTGTCGCTTATCCTTCCATTCCCTGGACCACGACCTGGCAGGAGGAGACAGTAAATGATGCCATCGCACTTGGTATGGAAGCAGAAGGACGTGCGCTGGTAGAAGAGACCGAGCAGCTTATTGCGGACAAGCTTGCCCAGTATCCCCTGCTGGCAGGGAAAAAGGTGGCCTTCTTCTGGCTTTCCGAGGATGATCTGGGAACCTTCTATATTTACACCAACAATGATCCCCGTGCAGCATTTTTAGGCGACCTTGGCTTTGAAATGCCGGAGAGCGTAAAGAGCCTGATCACCAATGACCAGGATTTCTCCATCACGGTCAGTGCTGAGAATGCGGATCTGTTAAACGATGTGGATATCATCATCACCTACGGAACCGAGTCTCTGGTTGAGGCGATGCAGGCAGACGGCAGATTTGCAGGCGTTCCCGCTGTTGCAAACGGTGCCTTCGTTCTGCTGGATTCCAACGATAACCTGGCAGCAGCCAGCACTCCTACGGTATTATCCATTCCTTACGCCATTGACGATTATCTGAAGACCTTAAACGATGCAGCAGAAAAGATTCAGTAAAACACCGGTTTTTACCGGTTTATGCCTGGAGATCCTCCTGATCCTGTTTAGTGTCCTTTTGTCGGTTTCCTATGGAAGCAAGGCAGTCCCCTTTGGGGAAATATGGACCTATTTTGCAGGAACCCTGCAGGATGATTTCCTCTCGGCAGTGATCGCTGCCAGGATCCCCCGGACGGTGTTCGGGCTCCTGGCGGGGGCTGCCCTGGGAGTTTCCGGAGGACTGATGCAGGCTATTACCCGCAATCCTATTGCGGATCCCAGTATTCTGGGTGTTAATACCGGCGCATCCCTGATGGTGGTCATCGGGATCGCCTATCTTCATATTTCCGCGGGATTTCCCCTGATGGTGCTTTCCTTTGGAGGAGCCTTTGTGACGGCCTTGTTTGTCTACGGCATTGCATCCGTGGGCTACGGCGGCGCCAGCTCCATTAAGCTGGCTCTGGCGGGAGCCGCGGTTTCCACGGCCCTGGGCGCGCTGGTCAATACCATCATGCTGCCGGATTCTTCGGTGATGAAGGAATTCCGGTTCTGGCAGGTGGGGAGTATCAGCGGTGGGACCTGGGAAGATGTGCGGCTTCTGGTGCCGTTTCTGGTCTGCGGTCTGTTGCTGGCGTTTTGCTGCGCCCCTGCCTTAAATGCCATGGCTTTGGGAGATGAGATGGCGGTGGCACTGGGGGTAAAAGTGGGCAGAATCCGGCTGATCGCGGCATTTGCAGGCGTGATCCTGTGCGCCGGTGTGACAGCTCTGGCAGGGCCCATTGGCTTTGTGGGACTGATGCTGCCCCATGTGGTGCGCCGGATCTTGGGAAACGATCAGCGGATCGTGCTTCCTTTTTCCGCCCTGGGCGGAGCAGCACTTCTTACGATCTCCGATGTCCTGGGCAGAGTCCTGGGCAGGCCCGGCGAACTGGAAGTGGGCATCATCACAGCCCTTCTGGGAGCACCGGTATTTATCTGGATCGTATGGAAAACAAAGGCGAAAAGTATATGAGTACCATTTCTCTGGAACAGGACCTTCGACGGATCTATCGGAAGCAGAACCTGCGGGATGCGCTGTGCATCACGGTTCTGGCTTTGCTGATCCTGATCCTGGGGATCCTGATGATGACGGTGGGAAATACCCACTATTCCCTGCGGGAAGTTTTTTATTATCTGAATAGTGAAGAAACAAAGGGCGCTGCCTATACCATCCGGGCCCTGCGTCTGCCCAAACTCCTGGTGGGCGGAGCGGCGGGATTTGCCTTCGGGATCGCAGGCTATTCCTTTCAGAATCTCCTGCACAATCCCCTGGCTTCTCCCGACATCATCGGGGTGACAGCCGGATCTTCGGCAGCAGCGGTGTTCTGCATTCTGATCCTGGGGGTCAGCGGAGGAACGGCTTCTGCATTCGCAGTGGTTTCCGGGCTGATCGTAACAGCCCTTATTTTTGTCCTGTCCGGAAAGGGCGGTGCCTTTTCTGCCCGGATGATCCTCATCGGCATCGGGATGCAGGCAGTATTAAATGCCCTGATCTCCTGGATGCTGCTCATCGGCTCCGAATATGATGTGGCCACCGCGCTGCGGTGGCTCAGGGGGAGCCTCAACGATGTGCAGATGTCGGATGTGCCCATCACCCTGACGGTGACGGTTTTGGGAAGCGCGCTGCTTCTCATCTGCAACCGCTATCTGCGTCTGATGCAGCTGGGAGATGCCTATGCCATCCCCATGGGGATCCCTGTGGGAAAGGTGCGGCTGTGCATCATGCTCTGTGCCCTGCTCCTTAGCGCCACGGCAACCTCGGTGACCGGCCCCATCGCTTCGGTGGCCTTTCTTTCCGGACCCATCGCCGTCAAGTGCACCGGAAACGGGAAAAGCGCCATGACGGTGTCCGGCCTGATGGGAATGCTCCTGGTTTACGCAGGGGAACTGGTTGGCAAAAACCTGCTTCCCGCCAAATATCCGGTGGGCGTGATCACCGGGCTATTAGGCGCGCCGTATCTGCTGATTTTACTGATGAATATCAATAAGAAGGGAGAGAAGATCTGATGGCAAAAGAAGTTATGACCCATGACCTGCAGGCGAGACACCTGACAGCGGGATATGAAGAAAAAACAGTGCTGCAGGATATGAACATCCAGATCCCTGCGGGCAAATTCAGTGTGCTCCTTGGCCCCAACGGCTGCGGAAAGTCTACCTTGTTAAAGAGCTTTGCCAGACTGTTAAAGCCTTCGGAGGGAGGAATCTATCTGGATGGAAAGGCCATCGATCACATGCCAACCAGGCAGCTGGCCAGGGAGATCGGGCTATTGCCCCAGTCTCCGGTGGTTCCGGAAGGGATCACGGTGGCGGACCTGGTAGCCAGAGGGCGTTTTCCTTATCAGAATATGTTCGGTCAACTGAAAAAGGAGGACTACTGCGTCATCGCTTCTTCCATGGAAGCCATGGGCATCGCCGATCTGGCCCGGATGCCGGTGGATGCTTTGTCCGGCGGACAGAGGCAGAGAGTCTGGATCGCCCTGGCTCTTGCCCAGGACACGGATATCCTCCTTCTGGATGAACCCACCACCTATCTGGATATCGCTTATCAGGTGGAGATCCTGGACTGTCTGGCAAAGCTGAACAGGGCCCGGAAGACCACCATCGTGGCGATCCTGCACGATATCAATCTTTCCATTCGTTATGCGGACCATATTTTTGCCATGAAAAAGGGCAAACTGGTGGCTGAGGGTTCTCCAGGGGATATCATCACCACAGACCTGATCCGGGAGGTGTACGGCATGGACAGTTCCATTCTGATCGATCCGGAAACGGGAGACCCTTATGTGATCCCCCGCAGCGTGGCATAACTATGCTGCGCCGGGGGGCGTATACGGGGATGCTACTTTTCCCTGTTCCGTGGAGCAGAAGATGATACGGATAACAAAAATAGTGATTGACGATGCTATAGGCGGTATGTTATAGTATCTGAGCAAGAGAAAATTTAGCTCTTTTTTTTATGCTTAAAATTAGGGCTTTGTCAGAATACGCGGAGGTGGATA
>JAILDL010000057.1 GCA_024689465.1 Lachnospiraceae bacterium | reverse complement strand
GTATTTCTTTATGATCTGGATTCCCGGGAGGAAATGGAAAAATTCGCATTTGCTCTGGTGGAACGGATCTATGCCTTAAATCGCAAGGAAGCTTATCAGTTCCCGGATTATCGTGTGACCGTCAGTATCGGTATCGCAGCTTCCTATCCCAAGGCAACCTATGAAGATCTGCTTTCCCGGTCCGATCTGGCCGTTTATCAGGCCAAGGATGCCGGCAAGAACTGCTACCGGGTCTATGAAGATACGATGCATTAGATCACATCCTCTGCATCATGCAACAGACGCCCCACTATTTACCTGCTTTATACAGCTGCTCTATACGCGTGCCTGGTAAAACCGTAGGTTCTTCTCCGGCTACCCGATATAATTTTGCCAGAAACGTTGCAAGGTCTTTCTGATCCATCATTTCTCCGCAAACTTCTCTGGTCATCTCTTCCAGGGTAATACTGCTCACTTCTCCATGGGACTTTCTGAATTTGTCCATGGCAAGGTCCGCTACACGAAGGATCTCGGTAAACGCTCCCATATTACAATCGGACAGATCCACTGTCCGTCCGCCGTATTTATCACCGATCTCATCACAACGCTGTCCACCGAAGCTGGAAGCAAATTCTCCGGTTGCTTTTGTATCATGGACATGTCCGGTCTGATTCATGATCCCGTAGGCATCACTTTCAAAGCCAAGCAGCATACCGGCGTGTTTTTCTTTTGTTCCTTTTTCAAAGTGCATGAACAGATGGCCACAGCTTCCGTCATTCCGAAGCATTCGCTGTGTCCTCGCACCGTAGGTTCCGGTAGGGATCCCGTTATTTCCAAGTCCTCCCACCGCCACATTCATACCATACTGGCTTCTGGGAGAGAAAAACTTGATCTCTTTTGCTTCTCCCGGTTTTCCTTTTTTCTTCCGACTCATGGTATGGGTCGCACCGCCTCTTTTTAAGAAGCCGGCTTTCCCTTGAAATTGATCAAACATCCGCTGCTGCCGTTGTTCATTATACATTCCCACCGAATCCGCAGGGAGGGTGATCATAACGCGAGAACAATGTGCAAATGCATTTGCTACCGATCCTTGCCAGGGCTCGGTCGTGGGCGGATTTGTATGAGAATCCTTCTTCCTGAGTTTCCCCAGATGACAGGTCAGCATGGTCTTAAACATGAATTTCTGGGACTCAAAGTTTCTGTCCCAATCCCCCTGGCTGAAGGTGGAATCCGTTACCTTTTCTCCCTCCTGACGGGTAATGGTCGCGATCATGATCTCCTGATTCAGCAGTTCATCCAGTCTCCTGAATTTTGCCTTTGTTTCAGGCTCTGCTTCCGGAGAATTAATGACACAGGAAATACCCATGCGAAGAAGGGGATTCATCATCTCGGATATGGGATCTGCTTTATCTTTTAATCGCCGGACCACATCCTCTGCCGTTCCCGCCAGCTCATCCTTACGGAGCGTCATATATTCCGTAGCCGCACGGTTTCTTAACACAGAATCCAGCTGCTGCATATGGGAGCAGTCTCCGCCCCTTACCTGATCAAAAAGGTCTTTCTGCGTCATCTCGTTGCTGCCGATGGTTACTTTCTTTTCCATCACATGCTGCATATAGGCAGAATCCATATCTGCAGCAGTCACAAACGTATTTCGGGCCTTTTGTGCCTTATAGTGTTTCTCCGCCTGTTTCTTCTCATCCTTAGTCAGACTGGAATAAGAGCGCCCCTTAAAGATCGCATCTCCCATACCGGCGGCGGATGCAGGATCAAACTGCTTATCAATGGAATACTTGGTATCAAAGTCAAACATCTTCGAGAACATTTGCTGTTCCTGCTGATATTGTTTTTGTACCTGTGCCTGGGTTAAAAATGTATGGCTCATTTTCTACTCTCCTGTTTCATACTGCGATCAGAACTCTTCCTCTGCATCGGGATCCAGAGACCATTCCAGAGGTAAAGAAGCAACCCAAACGTTCTCGCTTACATTCAGGTTATCCCCCAGGAGTTTTTCAAGGATCTTTTTGGAATGCTCATTGATATAGGGGGCCCGTACGATCTGCTCCTTTCCGTATGTCTTTAATGCTTCTACCACTACATATCGCATCATATTGATGAGATCCAGCGAGCCTTCTCTGGCCTGTGCCCATAAAACCACCAGATCATCCTTTTCTTTGCCCAGGATCAGCATGGATTCCACTTCTTTCTCTTTTTCCTTACCTTTGATCACACAGCTGGTATTCTCATCCAGGATGACGGATTCCGTGGTAACAATGGCAGGATGCGCCATAACCAGCTCATTTTTCGCCATTTTGGATACGTCTTTCAAAGGGATCACATCCCCGGAGATTTCCCCTTTGAGCTTGTCGCTGCGGGCTGCATCTGCCAGGGTAAAGGAATAGGCCCCGCGGCTTTCATCCTTTTCCAGTTCAAATTCCAGAAATTCCAGAAATTCCTTTAATCCCGGCTCTTCCAGCTGATTTTCCGCAAAGGAGAGCTCCAGGGTATAGATGTTGTCATAGGCATACAGCATATTGAATGCCATATCCATCAGATCGGTGCCATATCCCTTTCTTCTCTCTTCCGGCTTTACGTACAGGGAAACAATGCTGGCATCTCCCGTAACGCCCGGATCCGCGATCACCACGCCTACCGGCTTTTCATCCTCTGCCAGGGCGATCGCCACGCTCTCACCGGTACGAAATATCTCCATTCCTTCTTCGGTGATAAGACTTTCCACCCCTTCTATATACGTCTCGTTCAGATTAAAAAATTCCATCATAGACCATGTCCCCCATTACTTATTTTTTATAGAAATCCTTGAGACATTGCGCAGCCCTCAAATCTGCATGCGGTCCGCTTCCTGCTGCCTCAAACAGTTTGGTCATAAATTTATTCATTGCTGTTTCATCCATCAGATCACCGCAGAGATCTCTGGTCAGATCCTCCAGCGTATCCTGACCTGCTCTTCCCTTCATTAACAAATTGGCAAAGGCCGAATCTGCCATTTCCAGAATGGACGTATACGTATCCGCGTCGCATCCCGACAGATCCACCACGCGGCCTCCGTACTTATCCCCGATCTCATCGCATCGCTGTCCCCCGAAGCTGGAAGCAAATTCACCGGTTGCCTTCTTATCATGTACATGTCCCGTCTGGTTCATAACACCATAGGCATCGCTTTCAAAGCCAAGGAGCATACCTGCATGTTTTCTTTTTGTTCCCTCTTCATAATGCATGAACAGGTGGCCGCAGCTTCCGTCATTTTTCAGAAGTCTCCGGGTGGGAGCATGGGCAGGACCACCGGGAATCCCGGCATTCCCCAACCCGCCCACGGCTACATTCAGACCATACTGACTTCTGGGGGAGAAAAACTTGATCTCTTTTGCGCCTTTTGACTTTTCCCTCTTCTTACGGCTCATGGTATGGGTTGCGCCGCCTCTTTTTACGAAGCCGGCATTATCCGTAAGACGCTCATACATCTGCTTTTCCGCTTCCGGGCTATAATCCGCTCCGGCATCTCCGGGGAGCGTTATCATCACACGGGAACAGTGTGCAAATGCATTGGCCACCGATCCCTGCCAGGGTCCTTCTGTAGGCGGTTTGGTATGAGAATCTTTCTTCTGCAGTTTCCCCAGCTGACAGGTCAGCATGGCCTTGAACATGAATCGTTGTGCGTTAATGCTTCTGCTTCTGGCCTCTTCTGTAATATCCGGACCAATCTCTGAATTTCCCGGGATCTTACAGATGGTCTGCACCATGATCTCTTTGTTTAACAGCTCATCCAGTTTTCTGTATTTTTCTTTGGTTTCAGGCCCTGCTTCCGAAGAATTGATCATACAGGAAATGCCCATGCGAAGAAGGGGATTCATCATGGCGGTCATGGGGTCCGCTGCGCTTTTCAATCGCTTCACCACCTCCTGGGGCTCTCCTGCCAGTTCATCCTTATGCTCCAGCATATATTCCGTAGCCGCACGGTTTCTTAAAACCGAATCCAGCTGCTGCATATGGTCACATTCTCCGCTTCTTACCCGGTCGTAGAGATCTCCCTGGGTTGTTTTCCGATCCCCTATGGTTACCTTCTGTGACATTACGTGCTGCATATAGGCAGAGTCCATATCGGATAAGGTTACGAAGCTGTTTCTTGCCTTCTGTTGTTTATATTGTTTCTTTGCAGCTTTTTGCTGACTTTTGGACAAACTGGAATAAGACTGTCCCTTAAAAAGTGCGGGGCCTTCTGTTTGTGCAGCCTCTCTGTCATGGATCCGATCATGCCCATATTTCTCTTCAAAGGCAGTCATCGATTTGAACATCTTATCTTCCTGCTGCCTCTGTTTTTGCGCTTTGGTCTGTGCCTGGGTAAAAAATACAAAGCTCATATCCGACTCTCCTATCTTATGCTAATGCTTTCTCTATGGTTACCACATTGCTTCCGTCTTTATATTCGTAAGTAAACACATCCATCCGTTTCTTCACCATCAAAATCCCCAAACCGCCGATATTCCGATCTTCCGCTGAGAGGGTAATATCCGGATCGATATGCTCCAAAGGATTAAAAGGAACACCCTGATCGATAAAGGTCATGGAAAATACAGGCTTTCCGTTTACCTGCTTTACTTCCCCTTCCAGCCTTACCTTACCGATCTTTCCTCCGTAAGCATAATTGCAGATGTTTACATAAAGCTCTTCCACGCATACATGCAGCTGAACAAAAGTACGTCTGGGACAATCATAGGGTTCGATCATTTCGTCCATCCAAAGCAGTACATTATCAAGAAGTTCTCTTTTCGCTTCCAGCTCCATCTCACTCATGAGCCTTCTCCTCCTTTCGATTTCCCAGTTTAAACAATACCAGTGCTACCGCACATATTCCGTAGATCACTGCACCGATCATCATAGGGGTTAAGAAGCCCCTTCCCGGAAGGAGCATTAATTCCGCGATCATTGGTGCGAAGGTGAGAAGGATGTAAGACAGCACCACGGAGAAGATCAGGGCTGTGGATTCATCCACCTCGTTCTTTACCACCTTAAGTTCCATAAACTGATCCGTTACCATCGGGGTCCCGAATCCATCCAAAAATCCCAGGATCATGCTTCCGATCACGATCATCACCATCACCGGAGGGATGTGCAGGATAAAGAGGCTCACCGCCGTCAGGATAAATGCAAAGGCGATGCTAAGCGGAATGCCGAACTTCTTCTTTGCCTTCGCTACCAGGGCAGGCCCGATATAGATGCCTGCGATCCCGTTGGCGATATAGCAATAACTCAGCATCAAAGAGGAGATGCCGTTGGTCTGGCAGATGGCAGGGATCAGGGTCACACAAAGCATGACGCCGATGTTCAGAGGAATCCCGATCATCAATATGAAGAACAACATTTCCCTGGAGAAGATCATCCTTCGGATTCCCTGCGGGCTGATGGGCTTTGCTTCTTCGTCCCGGTCGGTTCTGGACTTTAACATGGACCAGGGCAGTGCAAAGAAGCATACCAGCATGTAGATAAGGAATACGCCTGCGGAAATCAGGAAGTTCATGGAATACCCCAGGTTGGCGGATAAGATCGCACCAAGACCGGCTCCGCAGGTAGCACCTGCCAGAAGACCTGCATTATCCTGGGAGATATTTTCGCTTCTTCCTGCATCCGTATTGTAACCTCTGGTAATGAGGTAATTGGAAACCTGCTTAAATCCGGCATAGGCTACACCGGCCAGTGCACGGCAGATCACAATGGTAAGGGCTCCTCTGGAAAGGAAGGCCATACTGTTGCAAAGGATCATCACCACAGAGGAAATCACCAGGGTAGATCGTACATCCCTCTTCTTTACGAAACGGGGAAGGATGAGCATGGCGATCATCTGCGCAAAGCCTTCCATGGTAAGGGGCAGCGCCGATGTAACGCCGTTGGAAAGACCAAATAAGGTTTCTCCGCTTTCACGGATCATCATGGCTGCGTAAGGCACACACATATATTCCGCAGTGGAGCAAAGGAATCCCGTAAGACGCAGGGCCAGGGAAACCTTCCGTTCGGAAAAGGCTTTATTATCTTCTCCTCCGCCGGTGATCAGCTCGATCACCTTGGTAGACTCAAAGACGAACATCAGTAAGATGATCAGCGTAGAGATCAGCGTTAAGACAATGCTCTTGATCTGACGGTTCATGGCCGCTTCCGAGATCTCTGCTTCCAGATACATATAGGTCTGCACGCCGTCCGACATGCCGGTATTAAAGACAAAGGAAATAAGATCCGACGCTTCGTCGGTGCGTTCCACTTCCGCGATCCTCTGACTGATCCGTACACTTCTTAACGTATCCAGGGAATCCACACGGGTGCGGATATATTCTTCCAGTCCTTCGCTGTCCCTGATATCCACGCCAGCATCGCTGACCCGGCTGATGGTATTTTCCAGATTCTGCAGGGATATACGGGTGGCAGTCTTGATCTTCTCTGTATAATCCGCCTGATAATCCATAATGGATAAGCCGGATAAGATCACAATGGCCAGAGAGATGAAAATGAGCACAATTGCATTGCGGAGCGCCTGGGGATTACCCTGCTGCCGCTTCTGTTTCCACGCCTTACTTCCCATCACCAAAAGGAAGATCAGAAGGATGATCGCCAGGATAACGGCTACCAGCACCGTCTGGGAAATGATGCGGTCCCTTACGGAGATCAGTTCATTCTTAAAACCTTCTCTGGCATAAACCACGGCAAAGTATCCCGCGATCTCTTCGTCCTGGGAGATGGGGTACAAAATCGCACGGTCCGAGCCGGAACCCAGCTTAAGAGCTTCACTTCCAAGACCGTTTTCCAGGGCTTTGGCAAATTCCGTAGACTGCAGAAACGCTACGATCTTTCCATCTTCTTCCGGCGTATTCTTGGAATCACTGTATAACAGCTTTCCGTTGGTTCCCATAACGAAGGGAACCGTCTCCTGTATCTGCTTCCGAAAGGCTGCAAAGACCTCATCGGTGCCGTAATAATTATCGATCCGCTTTCCGAAACGAAGGGCTGTCTCCATGCCATCCACCGTATCTGCTTCGATCCGGGTGATCACCTGTTCCTTCAGCTCCAGAACCGTGGTCTTATAATTCAGGTATCCCATAAGGGCGATAAAGCATACCGCCAGCACAGCCACGATCAGAGTTACCAGTATGTAGATCCTTTGTGTACGTTTTTCTCTGTCCATAGTCCCTATTTTCTTTCCGTATAGATTTCGTCGCAAACCGCAAGGAATTCAAAATTCAGAGGATAGCCGATATCCTCTGCCACATCCAGATTTACGCAGATGTAAGGAGCACTGGTATAAATACAGGGCAGGCTTCCGGCCTCCTCTCCGCATAAGATCTTCACAATGGCATTGGAAACAAATCGCCCCACATTTTCAATATCGTAGGCGGAGATGATCATTAAGGCTCCGTTATACACATTGTTTACGTCATCCAGTACGTAGACCGGGATGTTCTTCTCATACAGATGCTGTAGCATCCTGGGTACCATGGACATATCATTTACAAGATCCAGTGTCAGGAAGAAGGCATCGATGTCTTCCTCTGCCATGTTTTTAAAGGACTCTTCCACCAGATCGTAATAGGCTGCCAGTTCCTCATCCGTTTCTCTTGGCTGTTCTTCGATGTTGTATTTCACCACATCAAAGCCCACTTCTTCACCGGCCTTCATAATGTCCGGAACACCGGATATGATCTCATCTCCGTAAACGATGATCCCAAGATGATCAAAGGGCTTTATGGAGTGATAATACTTTAACTGTCGCAAGGGTACGGAAGCTTCCACCTGGGCCCATACATTGGGATTGCCCGAGCCTTCCGTGGAGGATGCGATGATCCCGGAAGCCACCGGGTCCGTTGCGGAAAAGTCTACCATGGGAACGGAAAGCCCCAGACCGCTTACCAGCACGCCGGCACTGGTTCCGAAGGTGATCACCAGATCAAACCGGGAACCGGCTCCCTCTTTCAGGCTCTGTGCAATGGAATCCTCATCCTCGTAGCCCAGATAGAAGAAGGCATCCTTGGCAAACTCTATATAATCTCCCAGATCTGCCGTAATGAGCGCTTCATACATCTGCCTGGTGGACAGTTCTTTGGTTTCGATATCCTCTGCGGTAAAGGGAAGACTTCCTTCCCGGATCCACCCTGCTTCCTCCAGACCCTTCAGGATATAGAACAGCTGTCTGCTGGCGGGGAGATACTCATCATAGTCCACATAGGCAAACCGGTATCTGCTTCCGTCTTCTTTTGTATGCGGCGTTAGATCCGCAGTTTCCATGGTGCTTACAGCCTGGATACTGTCTACTGCCTGCCCGGAACAACCGGTAAGGCCCAGGACCATAAGACCTGCCAGAAGGATCGCTGCATACCTTCTTACCTTTGTTCGGAAAAACGTTGTCATAGATAGGTTTTCTCCAATCTTCCCGCTGTCATACACATCCATTCACTGTGGACATAATGGATGTTGTTCCGCATCAGGATCTCATTGATGGTTACACCGTCTTCTCCCATAAGGACCGCCACATCTCCTACCTTGACGGTATCCTCTCCGGTGACATCGATGCAAAGATTATCCATACAGATCTCATCCGCCGGCCGGAACAGCTTATCGCCGATGCGGATCCGTATCTCTTTCTGGGTAAGTAATAAGGGACTGTCCCAATAACCGCACATGATCCGCGCGATCCTTCGTCCGCCTGTACCAGATGCCTGTTCCGACTGATAGGATAAAGGCACCGACGACGATACTTCCCGCACATCAAATACAGTGGCATAGATCTTCATGGCAGGGATCAGAGCAGCATCCGTTCCGCAGGGAAGGCCGTACATTGCCGTCCCGATACGGATCATATCAAAGGCATATTCCGGGAACTTGAAAACAAGAGCGGAATTAAGAACATGCACCGTCAGCTGCTTGCGGTATTCCGGGAGGATCCCTCTTTCCAGGGATGCAAACTTCTCCAGTTCCTCCTTGATGACCTCCTTATCCTCGGAATAGGAGGTATATAAATGACTGTACACTCCGCAGATCTGCAGGTTTTCTAAAGAAAACAGCTCCTTCTGGAAGGTCAGGAACTCCTCCGGGCCCATGCCCATGCCGGAATCCCACACGTCAATACGGATATGGACCTTAACGGTGATCCCCTTCTGCTTTGCCGCCGTATGCAGCTCCTGCATCTGCTCTTTGCCGTATACGGAAAAGATGGCTCGCTCCAGATTGATCGCTCCGGAAGATATCCCTGCAAGGATCTCATCTGCGGGTACGGTTCCCAAAAGAAGTACCTGCAGATCTTCCGGAAGGTCTGCTTTCATCAGCTTACAAAGTTCACTCAGCTTTCCCACCGCCAGCATATCTGCCAGGTGACGCTCTTCCAGCATCCGTGCAAATCCCGTAAGACCATGTCCGTAAGCATCGGCTTTTACCACGGCACAAAAACGGGGCGCCTTAGAGAGACTTTCCTTTACGGTCCTGATATTGTGTTCTACTGCTTTGGCACTGACTTCGGCCCAGGCACTTTTCTGCATCATACTCATCCGATGCGGTACTGATCGTAATGCGCTTTCACATAGGAAGCGATCACAGCGTACCAATCCTTTTCTTTATTTTCTGCCGGAATCAGATCCAGATAGATTTCAAAAAGTCCCATTTTATGGGCATCCGACATTGTTATATTCATCCGCCGGGAAAAATCTTCGGCGGAGATCTTATATTTCCTCAGTTCTACCGGGCCGCTGGTACAAAGCCCATCTTCAGCCGGATTTAAGAGATAAACGGGACCACTGATATAGCCGTCGCACTGCATCTTTGCAAAGGTGCCGGCCAGGTCTTCTCTGCCGCCTTCTATAAGAGCCCGGGCAAACAGATCCCGCCATTCGGTAAGGTAGATCGCCTGAAAATAACCGCCCAGCCAGGTAAATCCCCGCTCGAAGCACAGCATCACGGCTGCCAGGAATCCTGCAGGGATCAGCTCTCTCTTCCGGACCAGCTGCTTCAGGTCTTCTTTCTTCGTAGAATAAGACGTTTTAAAACCATGGAGTCCTGCTCCCGGCATACTTCCATCCGGCATCAGCTGGGTATGGACTCTTCTGCCTTTGGGGTCCACCCCTCTAAACAAAAGTCCCGCTAAAGGATATCCCTCCTCGGTTCGAATGTTGTTTAAGGCTTCCCGCACCGCAGGGTTATAGAAGATCTGTCCCACAAAGGAATCGGTATCCTCCAGTTCCTTGAGGAACAGCTTCCCCAGGATCTCCTCCACTTCCAGGTAGAGCAGGCGCCGGGAGGGATCATCGGTAAAGTATTCCTCCGACAGCTTCTCTCCGATCAGGGTGATCTGATCGGCATAGCGCTGCTTATCCAATACCTCTTTATCAAGATAAAACCAGGATAACAGCTCGTTTACCTGAATAGCCGTTTCCGTGGAAAAACCGGTTTCCGGATCCTGCACCAGAAGCTTTGCCCGTTCTGTCATGGACCGGTCAAAGGCCTTTGTCACCGTCACCATGCGGTTCAGATCCTTCTTGGGCTGTATGGGCAGCTGCTGACGCTTTGTTCCGCTTTCATAGCAGCAGATCCCTCTGGCGTAGGTGGAATTCTCCAGTTCCACATGAGAGAAGGAAAAGAGGGGGGTATAACCTCCCGTATGTCCCATCCGCTTTAACAGTTCTCCATAGAGCAGATCTCCCTGAAAGGCCTGGGCGGAAAAGAGTCCGCCGTGGTGATCCGCTGTGGTAAGAACGCCAAATGAAAGTGCCTCTTTTACACTTTCGGCCGCTTCCTTTCCCAGAAGCTTTTCTGCATGGGCTGATGCAAGCTTTATCACATCTTCCCGGTCTCTATGATACGGATACGTCTGATTGGTTGTTACTTTCTCTTTTATATGCTCCAGATGCTCTCCCAGCGTTTCCTCTGAGGTGCCGTAGCGGGCAATGGTACCGTTATGGCTTTTGCAAGCTTCCAGGAGCTGTTCAAATACCGGCATTTATGCCTACCCCCGGTCATCCATTCTTTTTTGTAACGGCCAGCATGGTGATATCATCAAACTGCATGGCTTCCCCGACATAGGCATCCATATCGGCCTTTACGGCTGCAATGATTTCCCTGGGGGTATCTGCGGTATGCTTTGTCAGAAGATCCTGCAGACGCTCCTTGGAATACAGCTCTTCCTTCAGGTTAATGGCTTCCGGCACACCGTCGGTATACAGGAACAGACGGTCTCCCTCTTCCAGGGTAAAGGTATCTCTCAGATACTTTGTCCCCTCAATGGTGGCAAGGGGCGGTTTTTTCTTCTTATGGTTGATCTGCACCACGGTGCCGTCCTGCTTCAGTACAAAGGCTGGCTCGTGGCCGGCGTCCGCAAATTCCACCAGACCGCTTGTCAGGTCGATGATGCCTACCCAGGCCGTTACAAACAACATCTCGTCATTGTTTTCCAAAAGCTGCATGTTGGATGCGATCATGGCATCCTCCACCGTTTCGCCTGCCAGGAGATGATTCTTGATCAGGGTCTTGGCAATGACCATGATCAGAGCCGCCGGTACGCCTTTTCCGGATACATCTGCCATAACCACCGCCAGGTGGGTATCGTCGATGAGGAAGAAATCATAGAAATCTCCTCCCACTTCCTTGGCCGGCTGCATGGTAGCATACAGGTCGATATCATCCCTCTCCGGGAAGGGCGGGAAAATACGCGGCAGCATGGAGGCCTGGATATGGGTCGCAACATCCAGCTCAGCGCCGATCCTCTCCTTCTCGGCCGTTACGGCCTGCAGATTCTTCATATGTTCTTCCAGTTCCAGGATCATATCCGAAGATTTCTGGTAAAGGCTTCCCAGTTCATCCTCCCGGCCCATATTTTCTTTGATCTTTCGGGCAAGACCGGGATCTTTGGTCTCGGAATATTCTCCGATGCTCTTTTCCAGTCGTACCACCCGGGCGATCATCCGGCGATCCACCAGCATCATCAGTGCAAAGGTGGATAAAGCCAGTACCGCCATAAGGATCAGTACCAGACGGGCGGTAGAGGTAAGAATGGTGGAATTTACATAATCCACGCTGATATCGGCACAGATCAGGCCCATCTTCTTATCCTGTACCATCAGGGGTGTACAGTAGGTGTACACAAAGCCGAATTCATTGTCGATCTTATCAAAGCCTTTTTCTGCAGAAGGATCGTTCCAGGCCTGCCACATGAACTTATGCAGCAGAGGGTCTTCATAGACTTCATCTGCCAGATCCAGGATGGTATTTCCTTCCCCATCGGTGGTCACCGCAAGGGAAGGGTCAAACATATAGACCACCTTGTGAGCTGCTTCATCGGTGGGATATACGTAATAGACATAGCTTAAGTCAAAGCTCTCCGCGGACTCCATAAACACGGAAAGCCAGTATTCAAACCGGTAGGTAGCGCAAAGGCGCTGTCCTTCCGCATCCAGATCCGTAAACTGCAGGTTCTCTCCATACTGCATATCCGGGTAATGCTCCATCAGATAGCGGTAGAATGCCGCCTCCGATTCCGGAAGGTCCGCTATATAGTCTTCGGGGATCCGTAAGGAGCTGTTGTTTTCCTTAAAGTACTCCTCCAGATAAATGAACTCCTGTCCGTCTTTTCCGATCAGTTCCGATAAATGACGGGAGATCTGCTGCAGGCTTTTCTCACATTCTGCGTGATAGGACTGGGTCTGGGTCAGGTAGGTGATCACCCCGCTGACCGTGATGGTTACCAGCGCAAACAACAGAAAGAACAGGGTAAATTGAAGCGCCAGGCTTTTTTTCTTATTCATGGAACATCCTCGTTTCCTGAAATTTTTTAGGGTTTCCCCATGTGTTTATCTTCGGTCTGCCTGCATCCTCTGCAAGAGATCATCTTCTTCGCAGCATACGGGCCAGCACCTTGGAGAAGCTGTA
>JAILDL010000008.1 GCA_024689465.1 Lachnospiraceae bacterium | reverse complement strand
GATGTCTGCGCCTCCGATCCACTGCTCGCATTTTTCCCGAAAGATCCGGAAGGATTCCATATAGGTCTCAAAATCCCGCTCGTACATCTGCACTTTCCGGTCCGGGAGCGTAATGTAGATCCCGTGATGCATGTGCATGTTCAGGGTGAGGGGCTGGCTGGGATCCCCAAACTGATCCCGCAGGGGCAGGAGCTGTTTTGCTACCTGAATGGTACGACGCACCGTCTCCAGATAAGCCTGCGACACCAGGGGATTAAAATCCGCGATGTTCAGGTTTTCGTCCAGGTGAATGGTATAGTAGATCCCGGCTTCTTTCGCCAGGCGGATCAGGTACTTAGTGTCTTCCAGCCGGTCCACCTGGTATTCCGGGAAATTCATATTCAGCTCGATAAACCGCAGCCCCAGTTTCTGACACAGGGCCACATTTTCTTCCGGCGTCCGGTTCTCGATCAGCGTCGGCATGCCAAGTTGTAACGTACTCATTTTTCTACCATCCGTTTCCTGTTATTTCTTATTCGCTCCGTCTCTTCTCTATCAGCCGATCTCCCGGATCCGGTCCACAATGCTGGCTCTGGAGAGTTTCCCGTAGGCCAGGATGGGCACCAGGATCCCCAGGATCGCAAAGACAGGCATCACATAGGCAAAGGGCATCACTGAAAAGTGCCCGGAATAAAACCAGAAGGTCTCCTCACAGAAGAGATTTACCAGCGGCGCAAAGACAACGGAGAGCGTCAGGGCCAGAATGCCGGAACCCAGGGTGTAGATCAGGCCCTCGGTCATCAGCATCTGCTTTACCTGTTTTCCCGTCATGCCGATGGCCTGCAGCACCGCCAGCTCGTTTTTCCGGGAAATGATCCCTGCCATCACGGTGTTCATAAAGTTCAGGATCCCCACAAATCCGATGATGATGCAAAGGATGCCGCCCAGAAGGGAAAACATCTGCTTAAAGTTTTCAAAATCCTTTCGCATGACGGCTTTGCTCTCATACTCCAACTGTCCTGCGGATTCTTCACACAACCTGTGAATGGTTTCTTCTGCTGCGGTTTCGTCGGCTTCGGAAGCGGTGTCAAAGGCATAGAACATGGGCACCATGTTTTCGCCTACGATCTCTTTTAAGGTATCTGCGCCCAACACCACATCGTAGGCAAAGGTCCCCCTGCGAGGCCCGATGCTGAAGGGAACATCCACATAGGCGCAAACGGTGCACTCTGTTTCGGTCAGGCCGATATATCTGCCTTCCATATTTTCCGGCGCCGAATAGACCATATCCTCCGGAACCTGCCCGGTGGTTTTATCGATGATCTCTACACTCTCCGCGAAAGCCAGGGTGATCTTTTCCCCGATCTTGGGCGCATTTTCATCCAGCATCGGATTTCCGAATTCATCGATGTTGGTCAGGATGGCCACATATTTTCCGCTTGGGTCGTTTAACAAGGAGAGATCTCCCTGGGCATCCTCCATCTTGCTTAGCAAAAACGGATCCATGCCTTCCGCAACGCAGCCCATGTAGTGCATGCCCTGCCCGGCATCGTTGGTAAATTGCACCTCTTCGCCGGAATATTCCAGGCTCTCTGCAAACTTGGCCCCATTTACCTTGACTAACGGAATGCCCTGTACATCGTATGCAAAGCCGCCGTCCTGCTCTTTTACCTGTCCCCGGATCTCCTCTACAACGTCAAGGGGCAGGGGATCATAGGCAGCTCCGTCATACTTAAAATAGCGTACGTTTCCCACAACGAAATCGGTGGATACGGAAGCGTCCAGCCATTTTTCGGAGTCGAAGCCTCCTACAAACAGATATACCACATTTAAGATGACCAGGGAAAGAGCCAGGGAAACAAACACCAGCACCGTTTTCTTTTTGCTGCGCTCCATGTTGGCAAAAGCCATCTTGGTGACCTTTGCGCCCCGGGTCGTTTTTTTCTTTTTCCCTGTTCCCGCACTTTCCGTGTAGCGCAGAGCTTCCACCGGGGAAACCTTCCCTGCCATCCGGCCGGGTTTGGAAACGGATAAAAGCACCGTCAGCAGCTCAAACAGGCCGGCTGCGATGAAGATCACCGGAGACGTGCTGATGGTCAGGGAGTTTAAGGAGATCGTACTGGTCTTTAAAACGGCCGGCGTAAGAAGGGCGCCCAGGCCATAGCCAAGGAGCAGTCCCACCGGGATCCCCACGATGCACAGGAGCAGGGCCTGGTTTCGGATGATCCGACTAAGCTGCTTCTGCGTGGTCCCGATGGTTTTTAACAGGCCGTAGAAACGGATGTCCGTTGCCACCGAGATCTGAAATACGTTGTAGATGATGAGGTACCCGGTAAAGACTACCAAAAGGGAAAAAGCCAGAATCGGAAGCAGGGTGTCCAGGGAAAGATCGCCTGAGCCACCGGAAAAGGTAAAGCCCGGATTTACCCCGAATCGTACGTAGTTTTCTGCACTGGCGTCCGTATCCGTAAAGCCGCACTCTGCTTCCACCCGCGTCATTTTGGAAACCAGATTCCAGGAGGAAGAGAACATCACGTTCAGATCCGTCCGCAGGGGATCGTAGCCCATTTCCTCTACGTGCTCATTCAGCTGCTCTACATATTCCTTGGAAACATTGATAAAGTGGGCCGGGATCATTGGATCATAATCCCAGTAACCGCAAAGAACAAAGGTATCGGTGACCTGTGCCTCTTCTTCCAGGTAGCCGCCGATCTGGTAGGAAAGTTCGATCTCTTCTCCCAGCACCGGCTCTTTCCCCAGAAGGCGCAGGGCTTCCCGGTCCATGATCACTTCGTTATAAGCGGTGGGCATATGCCCTTCGCTTAGTTTAATAAAGCTCCACTCTGCGCAGGTATCGTCCATGTAGCTGACCTCTGCCGAGCGCTTGGTAAAAGGCTCCGCATCCCACACGCCTGCGACGGTCCGTACGCCGTAGGATTGGATGTGGGGATTTGCTTCCAGTATTTCCAGCTGCTTATCCGTCAGGTCCTTAAAGGTGCCGTGGTTTTTCCCTCCCAGCTCCCGGAAGATACTGGTTTCATAGGATGCATGGATGGACAGTGTAATGGTAAACAGGGTGGTAAAGAGGATCGCCGTCAGGATAATGGCGAAGGTAGTGATGATATTTCTCCGCTTATTGGCAAACAGGCACCGTCTTGCGATCTTTCGCACACATTTCTTGTTATTGACCTTCATGCTGCTTATCTCCCCTCCCGTTCGGAAACGATCTTTCCATCCTCGATCCGCACGATACGGTCTGCCAGCTGGGCGATCTCATCGTTGTGGGTGATCATGACGATGGTCTGGGTAAACTTTTCCGCAGAAACCTTTAACAGGCTCAGCACATCCTGGCCGGTTTTGGAATCCAGGTTTCCCGTGGGTTCATCTGCCAGAATGATGGCCGGTCTTGTTGCCAGGGCTCTTGCAATGGCCACTCTTTGCTGCTGCCCGCCGGATAACTGATTGGGCAGAGCTTCCTTTTTGGAAGAGAGCATCAGGGTATCCAGGATCTCGTCCACATAAGCTGTATCGATCTTTTCCCCGTCCAGTTCCATGGGAAGCACGATGTTTTCATAAACGTTTAACACCGGTACCAGGTTGTAGGCCTGGAACACAAAACCGATCTTTCTTCTGCGAAAGATCGTCAGCTCATCGTCCTTTAAGGCAAAGGTATTTTTGCCATCCACGATGACTTCCCCGGAGGTAGGCCGGTCCAGCCCGCCCAGCATGTGAAGCAGCGTGGATTTGCCGCTGCCGGAGGTTCCCACGATAGCAACAAACTCTCCTTTTTCCACTTCCAGATTCACACCGTCCAGGGCTTTCACCTGATTTTCTCCCTGGCCGTATATTTTTCTTAGATTTTTCGCCTGTAAGATGCTCATGTTTTCTCCTTAATCTGCACAAAAAAGTGCGTGGATTTCTTCCACGCACTAAGTATCGCAAATAAATCTTTCCAGAATCTGTCCCCGAAAAAAACAATTCTTTCAGTTTTGAAAGATTTCGGCAAACACATTTTTGCAGGCTTCTTCAGACAGCCTTCTTCAGATAGATCTGAAACTCCGAGCCTTCTCCCTTTTTCGAGGAAACCTTGATATATCCTCCCTCTTTTTGGAGGATCTCCCTTGCCAGATACAGGCCGATGCCGACGCCCTCCTTATCCCTTGAAGAGGTCAGTCTCTCAAAGCGGGCAAAGATCCTGGGGATATCTTCTTCTGCGATGCCGATGCCCGTATCCTTTACATGGATACAGGTAAACATTTCCGAAGCGGTAAGAAACAGCTCGATCCCGCCTTTTTCCGTATATTTGATGGCATTGTCCACAATGTTGCTGACCGCTTCCAGGGTCCATTTGTAGTCAAACACCGCAGGCTCCCCCTCTGCATGCACATGCAGGTAGAGGCCCTTCGCTTCTGCCTTCTTTCCCATGGAAACCCCGATCTCCTTCAGGATCCTGCCAGGGTCATCCTCTACCGCATCCAGGGAAAGGATCCCGTTTTCCAAGCGGGATAGTTTTACCAGGGCGTCCACCAGAAACCGCAGCTTTTCCGCTTCCGAAGAGATAGCTTCCAGGCTTTCCTTCTGATCGGCATTTAACTCCGATTCCCGCAGCAGCTCGCTGTGCAACAGGAGATTTGCGATGGGCGTCTTCGTCTGATGGGAAATGTCCGAGATCAGCGTCTTGATCTTATCTCGGTCGTTTTTTACATGCAGGGCTGATAACGAGGAGGATTGCAGATAGTCCGCAAACTTGGATTCCAATTTCGACAGTCGCTCTTCCGTAAAGCTATCTTCTGTAAACTCTCCCCGGATGGCGCTATCCAGCATTTCTTCTATGCCATCCATGGTTTTCTTTGCCTGTAGCCTCTGTATGATCCCCCAGATCACCCCCGCCAGTGCCAGCAGTATCAGTGCGATCAGCACAAACAGCATCCTAAGACTCATCCTTTTTCACCCATTGATACCCCAGTCCGTAGATCGTCTTTATATAATCCTTGGCTTCCAGCTTGTCCCGAAGGCGCTTGATCGCAACCGACAGGGCATTTTCATCCACATATTCCGCGCCGTCTGTCCAGAGCCGGTCGATCAGTTCCTCTCTTCCCAACGTGATTCCCCGATTTGAAACCAGCATCTTTAACAGCCGCTGCTCCGTCTTACTAAGGGATACCTCAAGGCCGCCTGCGGTAAAGACCATCTTGTCAAAGTCAAACGCATACTGGTCGATCGCAACCACATCGCTTTTCGGTTCCCGGTTTTCTGCCTTTCGCAGCTGGGTATTGACCCGGGCTCTGAGCACGCTTAAGGAAAAGGGCTTGGTAACGTAGTCATCTGCCCCCAGCTCCAGTCCCTTTACCACATCTGCATCCGTATCGTTCGCAGAAAGCAGGATCACCGGAACACTGAGGCCGCTTTCTTTGATCTCCTTAAGCAGGTCCAGGCCGTTTCCGTCCGGCAGATTGATGTCCAGCATCACCAGATCCGGCGGAGACAAAAAGATCTGCTCCCTGGCCTCATTCAGAGCAGCGCAGGAAACAATGGTTCTGTCTTCACTTTTCAGGGCCTTACAAAGCCCGCTGTTTAAATCTTTGTCATCTTCCACGATGACGATCAAAAATCCTGCCATGATCGATCTCTTCTCCGGATTACTGTGTCAAGTTCAATCTTTACATAGTCTGAATACGTTTGAGTTTTTCTTTCTGAGCATCCAGACTATAGCCATCAACCTGCATAGCAGTGGAAACTCTGGTATAGAAATAACATTTTGTTTTCTTACTTTTGCCATACATGTATCCTTTCGAAATCATAAATTGCTCTTGACAATCCCCTGTTATCTCATTAACATGTGAATCAAGAAATGGGTTTTTTACTGAGTAAGGTCTTCGGACTGGAAAAGGTCGCTCGTTTCTTTTTTTATGTTCATAATGTCGTATAAGTATTTCTTCAGATGCTTTCCACGCTCTGACCAATCGGTCTTTTCAAACGTGAAATGCTCGTAAAAGTGCGTAAATTCAAGGACTTCTACTAATTCACCTTTTGCAGTAACACAACAGTCTCCACATGGCTTGTTTGGGGAAATTGATCCACC
>JAILDL010000039.1 GCA_024689465.1 Lachnospiraceae bacterium | reverse complement strand
TTGTCTAAATCTTACAACCTAAGGAGGTATAGCATGGCAGTAAATCGTTTTGTACTAAACGGGATCTCTTATCACGGACACGGTGCGATCAATGAGATTCCCGGCATCATCACATCCAGAGGACTTAAGAAGGCATTCGTTGCTTCCGATCCCGATCTGGTAAAGTTTGGCGTTACCGCTAAGGTGACGGATCTTCTGGAGAAGAACAATATTCCCTTCACCCTGTATTCCGACATCAAGCCCAATCCCACCATTGAGAACGTTCAGAACGGTGTGGCAGCTTATAAGGCTTCCGGCGCTGATTTCATGATCACCATCGGTGGCGGTTCCTCCATGGATACCGGTAAGGGTATCGGTATCATCGTAAACAACCCTGAATTTGCAGACGTTCGCTCCCTGGAGGGCGTAGCTCCCACAAAGAAGCGTACCGTATTTACCATTGCCGTACCCACCACCGGCGGTACCGGCGCAGAATCCACCATCAACTACGTGATCACCGATGTGGAAAAGAAACGTAAATTCGTATGTGTGGACCCTAACGATATCCCCGACATCGCAGTCGTCGATCCCGATATGATGAGTTCCATGCCCAAGGGCCTGACCGCTTCCACCGGTATGGATGCTCTGACCCACGCCATCGAAGGCTACACCACCGGCGCAGCCTGGGAGCTTTCCGATACCTTAAATCTGGAAGCCATCAAGCTCATCGGTGCAAACCTGCGGAAGGCTGTAAACAACGATCCCGACGGACGGGAAGGCATGGCTCTGGCTCAGTACGTTACCGCTATGGCTTACTCCAACGTAGGTCTTGGTATCGCTCACTCCATGGCTCACACCCTGGGTGCTGTCTATGACACCCCTCACGGCGTTGCCTGCGCTATGATGCTGCCCATCGTTATGGAATTCAATGCAGAGTGCACCGGCGAGAAGTTTAAATTTGTAGCAGAAGCGCTCGGCGTGGATACCACCGGCATGGATCAGGCTGCTTACCGCAAGGCTGCCATCGACGCCGTTCGTCAGCTCTCCGTAGATGTAGGCATTCCTACTAAGCTGGAGAAATTAAAGGAAGAAGATCTGGACTTCCTGTGCGAGTCCGCAGCAGCAGATGCCTGCGCACCCGGCAATCCCAGACCTGCATCCTTAGAGCAGTTCCGCGAGATGTTCCGCAAGCTGATGTGATCCCTTGGGGACGGGGTTAGGGGTTCAAAAACAAGGCTGTCACGCAAGTGGCAGCCTTTTCTGACATATAAATTCATATGGAGGTCCATTATCTTCATTCGGATCCTCTCAAGCATCCAGATAGAATTCCCGCAGCGCATCCTTCAGCGTTTCATCCACATCCGCCTGAGACAGCCAGCTCAGGAATCCTTCGCCGTCTTCCTTTACATGCCGGTAGATCTCTTCCTTCACCGTAGTTTCGATCCAGGCTCTCTCCAGCACCGCAAAGCCCTTCTCTTCCTTGTGATTCCCAGCGGGGGTAAGGCCGGTGATCTGCAGGGTCTGCCGGGTTGTGACAGTTCCCGAAGGCAGCGTGATCATGATCTCGTTTTTGCTTCGGTCCAAACGGCATGTCAAATCTGTGGTTCCCGCTGCACCAGCCGTTTCCCATGCTCCGGATCCTTTCTCACGGCATTCGACCGTTTCCCCCTCCAAGCGGTCTCCCACGATCCGTTCCACTGCAAATCCTTCTCCAGCCTCAACCCCGTGGAGCACTACCTGGTAGCTGCGCGCAGCAGGGATCACCTCGGTATGCCCCTCTGCAGGATGGATGGCCAGACGGAGCGTGCCGTCTTTTTCCATCTGCATTTCATATTTCGTCCGGCAGGCTATTCCCTGGGTATAATCCATGGAAATGCCGTCGTCTTCGTATAATGTAAACTCCCCGTCTTTTCCCGGTACCACATGCAGGATCATGGCTTCCGGGTTCTCTGCTGCGTTTTCCCTCTGCTCTGCCGCAAGGGGCAGGATCGACCCTTCCTTTAGCAGAACAGGAATCGATTCCATCGGCCGGTACAGCCGGACTTTTCGTCCGCCGGTATATACCGTGCCGGTAAACAGATCCACATAGCGGCCCTCCGGAAGCAGCATGCTCACGGATGCCATCTTAAGGTGCTCATCCGCAGGTCTGGTGATTGCCCCCACCAGGAGACTGTCCCCAAAGCCGTATTCGTTCTTAACCTCATAGCTGCGCGCATCCTCCGGGCACAGATAGTACATGGGCCGGATGAGCGGCATGCCTTCCCGGGATGCCTTTTCCAGCATGGTATAGATGTATGGGATCAGCTGATGACGCAGACGCAAAAAGCTGCCCATTACACTCCGATACGGCTCCTCCAGATTCCAGGGTTCCTTGTTAAAGAAGGGGCTGCTGCTGCTGTGCAGGCGCATGATCGGCGAAAAGACTCCATACTGGATCCAGCGGATCAGGCGCTCATTGTTCTTATCCCCCAGCATGTGGCCGCCAATGTCATGGCTCCACCAGCCGTAGCCGATGTTCGATGCCGTACTGGTAAAATAAGGCTGAAAATCCAGACTCTCCCAGGTTGCATGGGTATCGCCGGAAAAACCGATGGGATAACGATGGCTGCCCGGCCCCGCATAGCGGGAAAAGATCATGGGACGGACGCCCCTGTTTTCCATGTCCTTGTAATGATAGTGGTTCAGCAGGATCAGCGGATCCACCTGCATCTCTTCATCCCCGGTTCCCTGCTGCCAGTCGATCCACCAAAAGTCCACCCCTTCCCGCTCATAAGGATGGAGCACGTCCTCAAAGTAGACCTCCCGGTAATCCGGGTTTGCAAGGTCATGGCGGATCTGCTTTTCTTCCGCAGGATCCATGTGCAGGTGCCTTGCAGCCTGCTCATACATCACTTCAAATCCCCGGATGCCGTCCGCAGGATGGAGGTTTAAGGTAGTATGCAATCCTCTTGCATGCAGGTCCTTTAAAAACTGCCGATAATCCGGAAACAGCTGTGTATCCCAGGTGTATCCGGTCCAACCGGTTCCGTACTTGGGATCTACCTCCGTCAGATGCCAGTCCATATCAATGACCGATACCGACAGAGGAATGTTCTCCTCTTTAAAACGATCCATCACTTCCAGGTAGCCTTCCTGGGTATAGCGATAGTATCTGCTCCACCAGTTCCCCAGCGCATACCGGGGGATCATGGGCGTAGCGCCGCACAGAAGCTGGAAATCCCTTAGGCCTGCTGCGTAGTCCGTGCCGTAGCCAAAGAAATACAGATCCAATCCCCTGTTTTTCCGGATGGAAAATTCTCCGTTTTCATACACGGGAGAATGGGAATCGTCCAGGATGGCGTAGCCCTTCTTACCAAAGATGCCCGTATCTAACGGAATGGTGCCGTTGGCCATATCCAGGGTTCTTGCCGTTCCCTTCAGGTTTTCTCCGCAATTGCCGTATTCTCTGCTGTAATGCCAGGTAACGCCGGTTTTCTTAAGAGAAACAGAGAGCCCCTGGGAAGAAAAAGGCTGCTCATCGTAGCGAAGGATCAGGTCCTCACTTTCCGTCACGATACAGCCGTCTTCTCGTTTCAGCATATAGGAAGCCTCCGGCATCTGACGGTTTACCACCAGCTGCGTGGCGCAGTCCGTAAAATGTCCCTCCGGATGATATTCCAAGCGGATCAGCTTTGGGGTGATCCATGTGATTCGGTAGCAATCTCCTGTGATCATAATGACTCCCTTTGATGTATTGGTTTATTCCATAGCGATGATGTAGCTTTCACCGGGTGCTACCCGGAAGGTCAGCACTTCTTCACCGGTTCCCGGCATGGTTTCTTCCCGCCAGAAAATGGGCGTTCCGAACGCATCCATGCTCTCCGCAG
>JAILDL010000003.1 GCA_024689465.1 Lachnospiraceae bacterium | reverse complement strand
GGCCGTGATCTCGGACTCTTTGGCAGTGATCAGCTCTTCTAAAGCTGCCTGCTCCTGTTCCTGCTGCTCTTTTGCAGCTACCAGCACTTCCTTCTGGGCATCCAGTTCTTCCTTGCAGGCCTGGATCAACTGCTCATTTTTCACATATTCATCCAGCATACGGGCATCGTACTCGGATAATGCCTCGATGTAATCGGCTTTGTTCAGAAGTTCCCCGAAGGTACGAGAGTTCAGCATCATCTCCAGATATCCGCCGGCGCTGCCGCTTTCATAGATGAACTTCATGCGGATCTTCATGGCTTCATACTGCTGCCGTTCCAGTTCCTGGGCCTCGGCCAGTTCCTGTTCGGTCTTCTCGATCTCGGCTTCTTTCTCGGTCACCAGATTTTTCAGCTCTTCGATCTTGGTCTCAATATCCGTCAAGGAAGCATCCAGCTGGCTTACATAAGCAGTGAGATCCGCCTTTTGGGATTCCAGCTGCTGCTTGATCTTCTTCACATCTGTAAGGGAAGAATTGATGGTGGCCTTTTCGCTTTTGGCCGAACTGATCTTGGCTTCCTTTTCCTTAATGCTCTCCTGGAGCTGTTCCGCACGGGTGGCCGCATAGACGCCCATGGCAGACACCGACCCTGCCAGGAGCATGACGCAGAAAAGACAAAGGATCCGTCGAAGAAAGACTTCTTTTCTATGAAACTGTGAAGAAGAGGAAAACAGTCCCTTCAAACCAAGTACCGCCTTCCTGTTACACACGCAGATGTCGTCTTACGGTTATGAAGCTTCCCAAAAAACCAATGCCGATACCTACTGCAAAGGTAATGGGTACCAGATTCTGATAGATCACCTGCACCGGTAAGAACTGCAGGAGCTCTGACAGTACAGAGAAGCGTCCTGTAATATAAGTAATCGCCGTATTGTAGATAAAGTAAATGATCCCCAGTGGAATGGCCGCTCCGATGGCGCCGATCAAAATACCTTCAATGACATACGGGCAGCGAACGAAAAAGTCCGTTGCTCCGATGTACTTCATGATCTCGATCTCATCCTTCCGCACAGAGATACCGATGGTGACGGTATTGCTGATCAGGAAAATGGATACAGCAAACAAAACCGCAATGATTACCACGGAAATATAAGCGATCAGGGAATTCACACCGGTCAGGGTAGAAGCTGTGATCTCGGAGCGATTGATCTTACGGACTTCCGGGATGGACTGAATGTATACCACCAGTTCATTCTGCAAGGACACATCCGACAGATAGATCTCATGATGCATGGAATTGGCCAGAGGATTCTCGGTAAATCCATCGGCATACTCTTCTCCCAGATAATCCTGCTTGAATTCGTCCCAGGCTTCATCCGCGGAGACAAACTTGATCTCGGATACTTCCGTACGCTTGGAGATCTGCTCTCCGATCTCGTCAATGCGCTCCTGGGTGGTCCCTTCATTATAGAACACTGTCACCGACACACCTTCTTCGGCCGTTTTTACAATATGCTGTAAATTCACAACGATGGAATAAAACATTCCAAAGAGGAACAGACAGGACGTAATGGTGGCAATGGATGCCAGGGAAAACAGCTTATTTCTGAAAATATTGCGCACACCTTGCTGAAGAGTGTAGAAAAATGTACTAATCCGCATTTACATATTCCCCCTCTTCTTCATCGCTGATGATCACGCCCTTATTAAGGGCAACCACGCGCTTTTTCATTTTATTAACGATCTCTCCGTTATGAGTGACCACGATGACCGTGGTGCCTCCCTCATTTACCTTCTCCAGCAGTGCCATGATCTCCTCGGAATTCTTGGGATCCAAATTACCGGTAGGCTCATCTGCCAGCAAAATATCCGGGCGGTTGATCAGTGCGCGGGCAATGGCAACTCGCTGCTGTTCACCACCGGATAAACGCTTGATCTTAGACTTATATTTTCCCGCAAGTCCCACTTGGGATAAAATGGCAGGCACGTTCTTACGGATCTCTCTTCTGGGCCTCTGCACGATACGCTGTGCAAAGGCAACGTTCTCATAGACGTTACGATCCGGCAGCAAACGGAAGTCCTGGAAAACGATACCCAGTTTACGGCGAAACTGCGGGATCTTTCCATGACGTATGCGGGTCAGGTCATAGCCCAGCACGTTAATGGCACCGGAAGTAGGGATCAGCTCCCTTAAAAGCAGCTTGATCAGGGTAGACTTACCCGAGCCGCTGCCACC
>JAILDL010000012.1 GCA_024689465.1 Lachnospiraceae bacterium | reverse complement strand
CGGGAGAATACCGAGGAAAAGTCCTACTTTTTTGACGATACGGGAGTATAGGAGAGTACAACTATGTGGATTGAGGGCAACTATCGCAGAAACCTGCTGGATATGCATATCGATGACTGGAATCCGGAGTTTCTGAGCAAGATAGATGTGGATGAATATGTGGATGCTCTGGCAGACGCAGGTGTGCAGGGCATCATTTTAAAGGCCAGACCCCATACGGGTCTGAGTTATTATCCGACAAAAGTCGGAAGGATGCATAAGGGCTTAAAGGGCTTTGATTTCTTTGGCACGGCCCTGCGGAAATGTCATGAAAAGGGCATCGCCGTGGAGGCGTATTTTACACAGATCTTTGACAACTGGGCCTATGAGAATCACCCCGACTGGCGACTGGTGACGGCAGAAGGCAAGTGCATGCGGGATTACCGGGGCCTGCCGGATTTTAAGACCGGCCGCTACGGCATCGTGTGTCCCAACAATCCGGGCTACCGGGCCTATGTGGAAGCGTGCCTCACGGAGATGAATACCCTGTATGATTTTGAAGGCATGTTTCTGGATATGACCTTCTGGCCGGAGGTTTGTTACTGCGAGAGTTGTCAGAAGCGTTACAGAGAGGAAACGGGCAAGGAACTCCCCCGCAGGATCGACTGGAACGACCCGGAGTGGCGCGCGTATGTATACAGGCGGGATGAGTGGATGGCGGAGTTTGCGGCTTTTTCCACCGGATGTGTCAAGAAGATCAAGCCAAAGGTAACGGTGGAGCATCAGTTTTCCCGGATCACCGGAGCCTGGATCGACGGTAGCAGTGAGATGCTCACCGAGCATGTGGACTATTCCGGTGGCGACTATTACGGCGGCTTTTTGCAGCAGTCTTTTATCAACAAGTATTACAAGAACGTATCTCCCAATCTCCCCTTTATCTATCATACCTCCCGGTGCGATCCGGAGCTGGTGTTCCATACGACGACTAAAACCAGGGAGGAGCTGATCCTGCATGTGATGCTTTCTCTCCTGCACAACGGCGCCTTTCTCTTAGTGGATGCCATCAATCCGGACGGAACCATCGTGCCGGATGTGTATCACAAGCTGATGAAGGATATCTACGGCGAAACCAGCCGGTATGAGGAATACGTCAGTGGTAATCTCCATCACGACGCGGCCATCTGGTTTGCTTCCCATGCCAAGTATGATCCCAATGAAACGGACATCGATGTGATGGAGAAGACCTTCCAGCCTGCCTACTATCTGGAAGCCCCTACGGCAGCGGCCAAGATCCTCCGGGAAAATAATATCCTGTTTGAAGTCATCGGGACAAAGAACATCGCATCCAGCAAGGCCAAGGTGATGATCCTTTCTCATGTGGCCAACATCCGGGATGAGGAGCTGGAGGAGATCCGGCGATACCTGGAGCAGGGCGGAAACCTGTATATCAGTGGCCCCATTGCAAACGAAAAGCTGCAGGAGATGCTGGGGATCAAGATCACCGGAAAGACAGCCCATGATTTTACCTATATGGAGCCTGCACCGGCGGGAGCATCCCTTTTTGAAGGATTTGACGCAGCATCCCCCTTTACCGTACCCATGCAGCAGTATGAGGCAGAGATCACGGAAGAGTCGGGCACAGAAGTGCTGGCGACGTTGACGCTGCCCTACACCATGACCAATACCTCCGATTTTGCGGCGATCCATTCCAATCCGCCGGGGATCCATACCGATAATCCCTGCATGATCCTGAAGCACATCGGAAAGTCCAAGGTGCTGTGGTCTGCGGCGCCCATCGAGATGTCCAGACCCTATATGAGCAAGCAGGTATTTCACCGGATCATTCGTTTCCTGTGTGGAGAACTGACCCTGGAATCCAATGCGCCTAAGGCGGTGGAACTGCTTTTCTGGGAAAAGGATGGAAAAAACTACCTGGCAGCGGTAAACGAACAGGAAGAGCCGCCTATTACGGTGATGTACGATATCGAGGTGATACTGCCTGCCCGCTTTAAGGGAGCAAGGCTCTTACCGGATGGAACGGAGCTGTTCTGTAAGCGAACGGCGGACGGCAGACTGCGCGTCTTTTTACCGAAACTGCATATCTATCATGTTATCGAAGTGATATAGGAGAATCCATCATGGACTATGGTATTTATTTCGCTTACTGGGAGAAAAACTGGGATGTGGACCAGAAGGCATACATCCGGAAGGTAAAGGATCTGGGATTTGATATCCTGGAGATCTCCTGTGCGATGCTGAAAAATATTTCCGACGGGGAACTGTCAGAGATGCGAAAGATGGCGGCGGATGCAGGTATTAAGCTGACCGCCGGCTACGGCCCCGGCCCGGAGGAAAATCTGGGCAGCGCCGATGAAGCCGTGCAAAAGCATGCCATCGCATTTTACACGGATATCTTAAAGAAGCTGGAAAAGCTGGATATCCATACCATCGGAGGCGGGATCTATTCCTACTGGCCGGTGGATTACACCAAACCCATTGATAAGCAGGGGGACTGGGAGCGGAGCGTACGGAATGTGCGCACCGTGGGAAAGATCGCCGGAGAATGCGGTGTGGACTACTGCCTGGAAACCCTGAACCGATTTGAGGGTTACCTCATCAATACCTGTGCAGAATGCAGGCAGTTTGTGGAGGAAGTGGACGTTCCCGCGGTAAAGATCATGCTGGATACCTTCCACATGAACATCGAAGAGGACAATCTGGCGGAAGCCATCCTGCTGGCCGGCGATAAGCTGGGACATTTCCATGTGGGAGAAAATAACCGGCGGGTGCCCGGCAAAGGTTTCCTGCCCTGGCAGGAGATCGGATGCGCCCTGCGGGCCATCGGCTACGATAAGGCCGTTGTCATGGAGCCCTTTGTCATCGGCGGCGGAAGAGTGGGAAATGATATTAAGATCTGGCGGGACCTGAGCAAAGGAGCGACCATAGAGCAGCTGGATCAGGATGCGAAGGATTCCGTGTCCTATCTGCGGTTTGTTTTCAGCGGACCAAATTCCGATTATGCAAGTCCCCTGAAGGGAGGCAGAAGATGAAGACCTATCCAAAGATCGGTATACGACCCATTGTGGATTCCCGCAGAATGGGGATCCGGGATGCCTTAGAGCCAAAGGTACGGGAGATGGCTCTGAGCGCAAAGGAACTGATAGAGACGAACGTTTTTTATGCAGACGGCACCCCGGTGCAGGTAGTAGTCTACGACGGAAGCATTGCCTGCGGAGAAGAGGCAGCAAGGTGTGAGGATGCCTTCGTACGGGAAAATGTGGTGGCGACCTTAAGCGTTACCCCCAGCTGGTGCTATCCTTTGGAAACCATCGATTTAAATCCCCTGACCATCAAGGCAATCTGGGGCTTTAACGGAACGGAGCGGCCCGGCGCGGTATATCTGGCTTCCGCTCTGGCTGCCCATAATCAGATGGGAAGGCCCTGTTTTTCCATTTATGGGAAAGACGTACAGGACATGGATGAAACCAGGATCCCTGTCGACGTACAGGAAAAGATCCTGCGCTTTGCCCGCTGCGCCATCGC
>JAILDL010000164.1 GCA_024689465.1 Lachnospiraceae bacterium | reverse complement strand
TTATTTTACATTCCGAATACAAACCTACAGGTGACCAGCCCCGGGCGATCAAAGAACTGGTGGATGGCTTTAAGGCAGGAAATCAGTTTGAGACCTTATTGGGCGTAACCGGCTCCGGTAAGACCTTTACCATGGCCAACGTGATCGCAGCGCTGAATAAGCCGACCCTGGTCATCGCCCATAACAAGACCCTGGCAGGTCAGCTTTACGGAGAATTCAAGGAGTTCTTTCCGGAAAATGCGGTGGAATACTTTGTGTCCTACTATGATTACTATCAGCCGGAAGCCTATGTGCCCCAGAGCGATACCTACATCGCCAAGGATTCGGCCATCAACGATGAGATCGAGAAATTGCGTTTGTCTGCTACTGCATCTCTTGCAGAGCGGAGAGACGTGGTGGTGATCGCCAGTGTATCCTGCATTTACGGATTGGGTAGCCCGGATGAATACACGGGCATGATCCTCTCCCTCAGGCCCGGCATGATCCGAGACCGGGACGATGTGATCCGGGATCTGATCGCCATGCAGTATAACCGAAATGAGATCGATGTGCAGCGCAGTACCTTCCGGGTGCACGGTGATACGTTGGAGATCTTCCCTGCACAGGGCGGCAACTATCTGATCCGCATCGAATTTTTCGGAGATGAGATCGACCGCATCTGTGAAGTGGATCCTCTCTCCGGACAGGTACATGCCACGTTGGAACATGTGGCGATCTTCCCTGCTTCTCACTATGTGGTTTCTCAGGACCGGATCAAACAGGCCTGTGATGACATTGAAGAGGAATTAAAGGAGCGGATCAAGTATTTCAAGGGTGAAGACCGCCTGTTGGAAGCCCAGCGTATCGCAGAGCGGACCAACTTTGATATTGAGATGCTCCGGGAGACCGGGTTCTGTTCCGGTATCGAGAACTATTCCAGACATTTAAACGGATTGCAGCCGGGGCAGGAACCCTATACCCTGATGGATTTCTTCGGGGATGATTTTCTGATCATCATTGATGAGTCCCATATGACCATTCCGCAGATCGGTGCCATGTATTCCGGAGACCGATCCCGAAAGACCACTCTGGTGGATTATGGATTCCGTCTGCCCAGCGCACTGGATAACCGTCCTCTTAACTTTGAGGAGTTTGAAAGCAAGATCGATCAGATGCTGTTTGTATCCGCTACACCGGCGAAATACGAAAGCGACCATGAACTGATGCGGACGGAGCAGATCCTGAGACCCACCGGCCTTTTGGATCCGGAGATCGAAGTAAAGCCGGTGGAAGGACAGATCGATGATCTGATCTCCCAGATCCGCCGGGAAACAGAGAAAAAGAACAAAGTCCTGGTAACCACCCTGACCAAGAAGATGGCGGAGGACCTGACCGGATACCTGAAGGAAGTGGGGATAAGAGTAGAATATCTCCATTCGGATGTGGATACTCTAGAGAGGCAGAAGATCATCCGGGACATGCGTCTGGATGTTTTTGATGTCCTGGTGGGGATCAACCTTCTGCGAGAAGGTCTGGATATTCCGGAGATCTCCCTGGTAGCCATCCTGGATGCGGACAAGGAAGGGTTCCTTCGTTCCGAAACCTCCCTGATCCAGACCATTGGTCGTGCTGCCCGTAATGCGGAGGGCCATGTGGTGATGTATGCGGATAACATGACGGATTCCATGAAGGCGGCCATTGAAGAGACCAACCGGCGTAGAAGCCTTCAGCAGGCATACAATGAGGAACACGGCATTACGCCGCAGACCATTAAGAAGGCAGTCCGTGACCTGATCAGCATTTCCAAGAAGGTAGCGGAAGAAGAAGTCCGTTTCGAAAAGGATCCGGAATCCATGAGCGAAAAGGAATTGCAAAAGCTCATCGATTCGGTGGAGAAGCAGATGCGCAAGGCTGCGGCGGACTTAAACTTCGAAGCGGCAGCAGAGCTTCGTGATAAGATGGTAGAACTGAAAAAGTATCAGTTGGATCATAAATCCTGAATAGATAGAAGAAGTAACAGTAGTTTAGAAAGAAAAAGAAATGAAAAAGAGTAATACAACAGAAGAAATCAATATGACCAATCCGCCCAAGATGCTCCCCCGGGGCATTAACGGCAATCATGGATACATTAAGATCCGGGGAGCCAAAGAGCATAACTTAAAAAACATCGATGTAGATATTCCCAGAGATGAATTCATCGTTTTAACCGGTCTGTCCGGTTCCGGTAAATCCTCTCTGGCCTTTGATACCATCTATGCCGAAGGACAGCGGCGTTACATGGAGTCTTTATCCTCCTATGCCCGTCAGTTCCTGGGGCAGATGGAAAAACCCAACGTGGAAAAGATCGAGGGCTTATCCCCCGCTATTTCCATTGATCAGAAATCCACCAACCGCAATCCCCGTTCCACCGTAGGAACGGTAACGGAGATTTATGACTATTTCCGTCTTCTTTATGCCCGGATCGGTATCCCTCATTGTCCGGAATGCGGCAGAGAGATCCGTAAGCAGACCGTAGATGAGATGGTAGACCAGATCCTGCATCTGGAAGAAGGAACCAAGATCCAACTTCTGGCCCCGGTAGTCCGTGGTAAAAAGGGACAGCACGAGAAGGTGCTGGACCGGGCGAAACGTGCCGGTTATGTCCGCGTGATCGTAGACGGAAATCAGTATGACTTATCAGAAGAGATCGCTTTGGATAAGAACATCAAGCACAGCATCGAGATCGTGGTGGATCGTCTGGTGGTGAAGGAAGGAATCGAGCGGCGTCTGACGGACTCACTGGAAAATGTGCTGAATCTGGCGGAAGGCCTGGCCATCGTAGATGTGATCGGCGGAAAGCCCATGAACTTCAGTCAGAGCTTTGCCTGCCCGGATTGCGGAATCAGTATTTCCGAGATCGAGCCCAGAAGCTTTTCTTTTAACAATCCCTTCGGCGCCTGCCCGGAATGTCTGGGCCTGGGATACAAGATGGAGTTTGCGGAGGAACTGATCATACCGGATACCTCCTTGTCCATCAATGAAGGAGCCATCGTGGTGATGGGCTGGCAGTCCTGTAACAAACCGGGAAGCTTTTCCAACGCCATCCTGCAGGCCCTGGCCAAAGAGTATAAGTTCAGCCTGGATACACCTTTTGAAAAGCTGAAACCGGCCATTCAGGACATGCTGTTTCATGGAACCGGCGGAAAGAGCGTGGATGTGTACTATGAAGGCCAGAGAGGAAAGGGAGTCTATCCCATCGCCTTTGAAGGCATCATTCGAAATGTGGAACAGCGCTATAAGGAGACATTTTCCGAAACAGCGAAAGCTGAGTATGAGGAGTTCATGCGGATCACGCCCTGCTCCGTATGTAAGGGACAGCGTCTTAAGAAGGAATCCCTGGCGGTTACGGTAGGGGATAAGAACATCTATGAGATTACGTCCTATCAGCTGCGGGATCTACAGAATTTCCTGAACTCCCTGCAGCTTACCAGTTATCAGGAAAAGATCGGCGAACAGATTCTGAAGGAAATAAAGTCCCGTGTAAACTTCCTGATCGATGTGGGGCTGGATTATCTGAACCTGAGCCGTGCCACCGCTTCCTTATCCGGCGGAGAAGCCCAGCGGATCCGTCTGGCAACCCAGATCGGCTCCGGCCTGGTGGGCGTCAGCTACATCCTGGATGAGCCCAGTATCGGTCTGCACCAAAGGGACAATGATAAGCTGATCAAGACGTTGAAGAATCTGCGAGATCTGGGAAATACCGTGGTGGTGGTGGAACACGACGAAGATACCATGCGTGCTGCGGATTATATTGTGGATATCGGCCCTGCAGCAGGAAGTCATGGTGGACAGGTCATCGCCACCGGTACAGCGGAAGATATCATGAAGGTACCGGAGTCCATTACGGGCCAGTATCTCAGCGGAAAGCTGCAGATCCCGGTTCCCGCTGCCAGAAGAAAACCGAAACAGTTCATCAAGGTGGTAGGAGCCAGAGAAAATAACCTGAAAAATATCGATGTGGAATTCCCTCTTGGGGTGATGACTTGCGTCACCGGTGTATCCGGTTCGGGAAAGAGCTCTCTGGTCAACGAGATCCTGTATAAATCTCTGGCAAAGACCTTAAACCGGGCGCGGACCATTCCCGGAAAGCATGACCGCATTGAAGGGGTAAAGGAAAATCTGGATAAGGTGATCGACATCGATCAGTCTCCCATCGGCAGAACCCCCCGGTCCAATCCTGCCACTTATACGGGCGTATTCGATATGATCCGTGACCTGTTTGCATCGACCCAGGATGCAAGGGCAAGAGGCTATCAGAAGGGACGCTTTAGCTTTAATGTAAAGGGCGGCCGATGCGAAGCCTGCTCCGGAGACGGCATCATCAAGATTGAAATGCATTTCCTGCCGGATGTGTATGTTCCCTGTGAAGTCTGCGGAGGAAAGCGCTATAACCGGGAAACCCTGGAGGTAAAGTATAAGGGAAAGAGCATCTATGATGTACTGGATATGACGGTGGAAGAGGCATTGCCTTTCTTTGATGCGGTTCCTTCCATCCGCAACAAGATCCAGACGCTGTATGATGTGGGCCTTTCCTACGTGAAACTGGGGCAACCGTCCACGGAACTCTCCGGTGGCGAAGCACAGCGGATCAAGCTGGCA
>JAILDL010000150.1 GCA_024689465.1 Lachnospiraceae bacterium | reverse complement strand
GTACAATCTGCTCACCGATAAGCCGGTGATCTATGCGGCCAATGTGGCAGAAGATGACCTGGCAGATGACGGAGCTTCCAATGCTATGGTAGCGAAGGTGAGAGAGTATGCCGCAACCGAAGGCAGCGAAGTATTCTGCGTTTCCGCCAAGGTGGAGGAAGAGATCTCCGAGCTGGATGATGATGAGAAGGCGGAATTCCTGGAGACCTTAGGCCTTACCGAGTCCGGTCTGGACAAGCTGATCCGCGCCAGCTACAAGCTGCTGGGCCTGATGAGCTTCTTAACCGCAGGCGAAGATGAGTGCCGTGCATGGACCATCAAGCAGGGAACCAAGGCACCGCAGGCAGCCGGCAAGATCCACACCGACTTTGAGAGAGGCTTTATCAAGGCAGAAGTGGTAAACTATCAGGATCTGTTAAATGAGGGCTCTCTGGCAGCTGCCCGTGAAAAAGGTCTGGTAGGTATGGAAGGAAAGGATTACGTGGTAAAAGACGGCGACGTGATCTTATTCCGTTTCAACGTGTAATTCAGAAAAGACCGGCTTGGAGTAGGAACAAAGCGATCCAGAAGATGCCGGTTTAAAGGACAAAACATGAAAGAAATGATGGGAACAACGGATATCGCCTTCCCGCATCTGGGGATCTACCTGGAAAATGTGGGCAAGAACATTTCCGTGTTTGGTTTTACGATCGCCTATTACGGCATCATTATTGCGCTGGGTATCCTGGCCGGGATCTTCCTGGCAACCCGCCTTGCTAAGGAAGACCATGTCAATCCCGATACGATCTGGGATTTCGCGATCTACGGCGTGATCTTTTCCATTATCGGCGCTCGGATCTACTATGTGGCCTTTGCCTGGGATTATTATAAGGACAATCTGCTGCAGATCTTTAATATGCGACAGGGCGGCGGCGCTATTTACGGCAGTATCATCGCTGCATTTTTAACCCTGCTGATCTATTCCAAGATCAAAAAGGTCAACTATCTGCAGATCTGTGATATCTGTGTACCCGGTTTGGCACTGGGACAGGCCATCGGCCGTTGGGGCAACTTCTTTAACCGGGAAGTGTTCGGCAGCTATACTGACAATCTCTTTGCCATGCGTCTTCCAATTGAAGCGGTACGAGCAAGGGATATTAATGATGCGCTGGCAGCTACCATCTTAGATGGGACCAACTACATCCAGGTGCATCCCACATTCCTGTATGAATCCGTGTGGAATCTGGCGCTGGTGGTGATCATGTGCCTGTATATCACACATAAGAAGTTCCATGGGGAAGTAGCCCTGATCTATCTGGTAGGCTATGGCCTTGGCAGAGCCTGGATTGAAGCCATCCGTACGGATCAGCTGTACATCCGGGGAACCACTATTCCGGTTTCACTGGCATTGTCACTGGTGATCGTGGCAGCCGGCGTAGCCGTGTGGATCGTGAAGCTGGTGAAGATCCGCAAAACGGGAGTAGGCGCTGCAACTGAAAAATCAGATGAAATTACCGGGAAAGATGTTGCAAAGTAGAGGGATTTATCTTTGATAACTTCCGGATCGCTACAAATGTAGCGATCCGGATTTTTTTATGCCCATTTTTAGCTGACCGCTTTCTAAATTTACCCTGTTTCTATTCATATTGCTTGTTTTTTCTACTTAGTCATCCACCCCAGGGTCTGACATTGGCGGAAAGTGACTAAGCAAGCTTGTTTCCCCACTACTTAGTCACCCACCCCAGGGCCTGACACCAGCGGGAAGTGACTAAACAAGCTTGTTTCCCCACTACTTAGTCACTCACCTCTTAGCCAACGCCAGCGGGAAGTGACTAAACAAGCTTGTTTCCTTCTCACTTAGCCACTCGCCTCAGTGTCAACGCAGGCGAAAAGTGACTAAACAAGCATGATTCCCCACTACTTAGTCACTCGACTCAGCGTCAACGCAGGCGGGAAGTGACTAAACAAGCATGATTCCCCTCCACTTAGTCACTCACCTCTTAGCCAACGCAGGCGGGAAGTGACTAAACAAGCATGATTCCCCTCCGCTTAGTCACCCACCCCAGCGTCAACGCAGGCGAAAAGTGACTAAGCGTGCTTAATTCCCCGCTACTTAGTCACTTTCCTCAGCGCCAACGCAGGCGGGAAGTGGCTAAACAAGCATGATTCCCCACTACTTAGTCACTCGCCCCAGGGCCTGACACCAGCGGGAAGTGACTAAGCAAGCATGTTTCCCCTCCACTTAGTCACCCACCCCAGCGTCAACACCAGCAGAAAGTGACTAAACAAGCTTGATTCCCAACTACTTAGTCACTCACCTCTTAGCCAACGCAGGCGGGAAGTGACTAAGTAAGCTTGTTTCCCCTCGCTTAGTCACTCACCCCAGCGTCAACGCAGGCAGGAAGTGACGAATCTTTCATCATAAATTCCTTAAAAACCATATCTAGTGCCTCTATTCGTGAGCGAACACAACGCCTAGTATTCTTAAGAAAATCATCAGAAATTGTTCAAAAACCCTTGTATTTCAAGGCTTTTTGCGATAATATAATGGCATAAGTGGAGGAAAGTGGTAGAAAGTAGTAACCAAGTGGTGAAAAGTGGTAAATTTGAAGGACAAGGCACATGTTTAAGAGTGAGTACAATCACACATTAGATCCCAAAGGGCGTTTGATTGTTCCCTCCAAGTTCCGTGATGAACTGGGAGACTCCTTTGTTGTGACCAAGGGTCTGGATGGTTGCCTCCTGATCTACCCCAATGTCACCTGGAATGTGTTCGAAGAAAAGCTCCGAGCCCTTCCGCAGACGAAGAAAGAGGTTCGTACCCTGGTCCGTTACTTCCTGGCCGGCGCAGCTGACTGCGAAGTAGATAAGCAGGGCAGAATCCTGATTCCCGGTAACTTAAGAGACTTTGCTTCCATCGAGAAGGACGTTGTATTCGTAGGCGTCGGAGAAAAGATCGAGATCTGGAGCAAAGAGAAGTATGAGCAGGATATTTCCGATATGCCGTATGAGAATATGGACGAGATTGCGGAACGCCTGGCTGACATGGGACTCAATATTTAATGGAATTTAAGCATTATTCGGTTCTCCTTACGGAGACCATCGAGAATCTGAATATCAAACCCGACGGGATCTACGTAGACGGAACCCTGGGAGGCGCGGGACATTCCTCCGAGATCTGTAAGCGCCTTTCCGACAAAGGCAGACTGATCGGTATCGATCAGGACGCAGATGCCATCGCAGCCGCTACCAAACGGCTGGAACCCTTCGGGGAGAAGGTCACCATTGTCCGGGACAACTACTGCAATGCAGTGAAAGTCTTAAGGGACTTAGGGATCGAAAAGGTAGACGGATTTCTCCTGGATCTGGGCGTTTCCTCTTACCAACTGGATACAGCGGAGAGAGGCTTCTCTTATAAAGTAGATACACCGCTGGATATGCGGATGGATCAGAGGCAGACTTTAACGGCCAGAGACATCGTTAATACGTACTCCGAGATGGAACTGTTTCGGATCATCCGGGACTACGGAGAAGACAAATTTGCCAAGAACATTGCCAAGCACATCGTGCAGGCAAGAGAGAATAAACCCATTGAGACCACCTTTGAATTAAACGAACTCATCAAAGCAGCCATACCGGCCAAGATGAGAGCCAAAGGCGGACATCCTTCCAAGCAGACCTATCAGGCGATCCGCATCGCCTTAAACAGAGAGCTGGAAGTGCTGCAGGACTCCATCGACGGCATGATCGATGCCTTAAATCCCGGTGGACGCTTCTGCATCATCACCTTCCATTCCCTGGAAGACCGGATCGTAAAGAACGCTTTTAAAACGGCAGAAGATCCTTGCATCTGCCCGCCGAACTTTCCGGTATGTGCTTGCGGCAGAAAGCCCAAGGGAAAAGTGATCGGCAGAAAACCCATCCTTCCTTCACAGGAAGAACTGGAAGCCAATTCCAGATCCCAAAGCGCAAAGCTTCGGGTATTTGAAAAGATATAAGACCTTTTAGGGGGAGTAGTAACATGGCAACTCGTCAGGGAAGACGAAATGAAATGCATTATGCATCAACTGAATATGTACAGGGAAGTACAGTCAGAGCACTGCAGCCTGCAGTAAGACCGGAGCGCGAGCCCGTCCGCAGGAGAGTAGCAGAGCCTGCCAGAAAGAAGAGACAGCACGTGGTTCACATGAACCTGGGCAGCCTTCTGTTCCTGACGGCCGCTCTGTTGTTTGTGGGATTCACCCTCATCAGCTATCTGCAGATGCAGGTGGCCATCACCAACTCTACCAAGCAGATCTCCCGCCTGGAGAGCCAGTATGTTGACTTAAAGCTTGCAAACGACGAGAAATATAATACAATAAACAGTAGCGTTGACTTAGAGGGCATCAAGCAGATCGCTATCGGAGAGCTGGGTATGACCTATGCTTCCGGAGAGCAGGTGATCTACGTAGAAGGCCACAAGGACGACTATGTAAGACAGATCTCGGATATTCCGCAGTAATATGAGGCAGTTTTGAACAAAGAAGATACCAGACGGAAAGATAAAAAAACTTCGAATCGGACATCCAGGAAAACGCAGAAGAAGCTGGCAGTACTGTTTTTTATGGTACTGCTGGCTTTTATCCTTTTAAGCGTCCGCCTCATCCTGATCGTAAGAGACAACGGGGAAAAGTATAAGAAGCAGGTTTTATCCCAGCAGCAGTACGACTCCGTGACCATTCCCTATAAACGAGGGGATATCACAGACAAGAACGGCGTGCTCCTGGCAACCAGCAACAAGGTTTACAACATCATCCTGGATCCCAAGGTCATCCTGTATAAGGAAGATTATCTGGAACCCACGATCTATGCGGCTACCAAGTATCTGGGCTTTTCCGAATCGGAGCTGCGTTCGCAGATCGCATCCAATCCCGGCTCTTCCTATATCGTGATGCGTAAAAACGTTCCTTACGCCGAGATCTCCGATTTTGTTTCCTATAAGGACGGAAGTCTGGAGGATCCTACGGAAGTAGAGCAGAACAAGCCGGACCTGGTGAAGGGCATCTGGTTTGAAGATAAATACATCCGATATTATCCTAACGGAAGCCTGGCGGCAGATGCCATTGGCTTTGTTGGTGCGGACAACACCGGCACCGGCGGTCTGGAAGAATATTACAATGAGACCTTAAACGGCACCAACGGCCGGGAATACGGATATCTCAACGATGACTCCAACTTAGAGCGTACCACCATCGCCGCAAAGGACGGGGAGACGCTGGTTTCCACCATTGATGCCAACATCCAGAGTATCTGCGAAAAATATATCCTGAAATTTAACGAAGAACACAAGAACCTGGTGCGGGAGGGCGAAGGCTCCAACAATACCGGCGTGATCATCATGGAAGTCAATACCGGAAATGTACTGGCCATGGCTTCTTACCCCACCTTTGATCTCAACAATCCCAGGGATCTGTCGGCTTATTATACCGAAGAAGATCTGGCGAAGATGGAAGAGGAGAAGACCCTCACCCAAGCTTATAATACCCTGTGGCGTAATTTCTGTATTTCCGATTCCTACGAGCCGGGCTCTGTTGCCAAGCCCTTTACGGTGGCGGCCGGCTTAGAGTGCGGTGCCATTACCGGAAATGAGGTCTACGAATGTAAGGGTCTGCTGGAGATCGGCGGCCACAAGATCCACTGCCACAACCGCTACGGTGACGGAGCGGTCAGCGTACAGCGCGCCGTGGAGATCTCCTGTAACGTAGGCTTGATGTATATTGCCCAGGCCATCGGCGTAGAGCGCTTTACCGATTATCAGAGACGATTCGGCTTCGGCCTTCGTACCGGCATCGACTTGGCCGGTGAAGCCCGTACCGATACACTGGTTTATACTGCCGACAACATGGGCCCTGCGGAGCTGGCAACCTGCTCCTTCGGACAGGGCTTTAACGTAACCATGATCCAGGCTATCACGGGATTTTGTTCCATGCTAAACGGCGGTTATTTCTACGAGCCCCATATGGTCAGCAAGATCCTTTCTTCCGACGGCAGTGTGGTTGAGACCATTCAGCCCCGTGTGATCAAGCAGACGATTTCTTCTTCTACGTCCCAGAAGATCATCCAGTATTGCAATGGCGTTGTAACGGATGGTACCGGAAAGACGGCGCGTCCCGCCGGGTATGCCATCGGCGGAAAGACGGGTACGGCGGAGACCCTTCCCCGTGATAAGAAGGACTATGTAGTTTCCTTTATGGGCTATGCCCCTGCGGATGATCCCCAGATCGCCATTTACTGCGTAGTGGATCGACCCAATGCCTATCCTCAGGACGATGCCAAGTATGCTACGGGGATCGTACGCAATATCCTGACAGAAGTGCTGCCTTACCTGCATTTCCCCATGACAGAGGAGTTGTCGGAAGCAGAGCTGGCAGAGCTGGAGCAGCTTCAGATCGATATCCAGGAATCCTATACCCGCAAGGATGACGTGTCCGAGAACGACCCGGAAAATGCGGAAGGGGAAGGTGAACAGGGATCGGAAGGAGCAGAAGGCACCGGCGAAAGCAGTGAAAGTTCTCCGGAAGGAGAGGGCGAAGGGGAAAGCAGCGAGCCTATCTGGAAGACCTTTGAGATCGATCCGGAAACGGGCTATGCAGTGGATCCCAACACCGGAGATCTGGTGGATCCCGAGACCGGTGCGGTGATCGGCGGATCCATTATGGAGTAGAAACAAAACGTATGTTTCTGGACAAAATGGACCAGATACCATATATTGTATTGGCTTATCATTTTGTGTAATATATTTTGTGTAGTATTCTTTGGAGGAGTATATCTATGTTGATTTGGAAACAGATCACATTTCCGATATTTGTGGCGTTTGCCATTGTAGCAGTTCTCGGACCCTTTGTGATCCCTTACCTTCGCAAGGTAAAGTTCGGACAGACCGAACGGGATGACGGGCCTTCTTCCCATTTAAAAAAGAACGGAACCCCTACCATGGGCGGTATCATGATCCTGGCAGCCTTTACGGTGACCGGTTTTCTTTTCATGAAGGAAATGAAAGCCGCTCTGCCGGTGATCCTCATGGTGTTGGTATTCGGAGCCATCGGCTTTGTGGATGACTTCCTGAAAGTGGTCCTGCATCGCTCCGACGGATTTAAGGCCTGGCAGAAGCTGATCTGCCAGATCGTTGCAACTCTGGTATTTATGGGTTATATGACCAGGGTTTCCGGCATTTCTTTGATGCTTCGGATCCCCTTTATGCCGGATACCATGGTGGACATCGGTGTCTTTGCACCGATCCTGATGCTACTGGCAGTAGTGGGAACCACCAACGGGACCAATTTTACCGACGGCGTGGATGGCCTTCTGACCTGCGTGACCCTTCCGGTTGCGGCATTCTTCCTGATCGCCAGCGTTTATCTAAACCCGGAACTGGTTCCGGTGTGCGCGGCCATGATCGGCGCGCTCCTTGGCTTTTTGCTGTATAATGCATACCCTGCACGGATCTTCATGGGAGATACCGGCTCCTTAGCCATCGGCGGCTTTGTGGCAGCCATGGCCTATATGCTGCAGATGCCCATCTTTATCCTTCTGGTGGGATTCATCTATCTGCTGGAAGTGATCTCGGTTATGATCCAGGTGCTGTATTTCAAGGCAACTCACGGAAAGCGGTTTTTCCGTATGGCCCCCATTCATCATCATTTTGAGCTGGGTGGCTGGTCGGAAGTGCTGGTGGTTGCGGTATTTTCCATTGTTACCGTACTGCTTTGCCTTCTTGCACTGGTAGGTGCCGGATTCTGACCTGCGTTTGCTCCCTGAGAGAAGGATGGTCACTGTTTTTGATTGTGTTCCCCTATGAGCGTATTCCGGTATCGTTTTTCGATGGGTGTTTACCCCATGAGCGCAGACATCTGAGACGGGCTATGGGAATAATGTTAAAAAAATAAGCAGGCAGGCAGTTTCCTGCCCTGTATATAGAAAGAAGTAAACCTATGACTTACAAAAAACATGCAGTCGTACTTGGCTGCGGTAAAAGCGGAATCGATTCTTCCCGTCTGCTGGCGCAGATCGGCGCGGATGTGGTGCTGTGCGACGAGAATGAGAAGGTCGTAAAGGCCGAAGTGGAAGAAAAACTGGAGCATGATCCCAAGGTGACTGTTTACATCGGCAAGATCACCGAGGAAATGACTCACAATGCAGACCTTCTGGTGATCAGTCCCGGTGTTCCTGTGGATTCCGATACGGTCAATATTTTCCGTGCAGCCGGTGTGCCGGTGATCGGAGAGATCGAGTTAGCTTACCGTTTTGCCAAGGGACAGGTGGTAGCCATCACCGGTACCAATGGAAAGACGACGACGACGACCCTGGTGGGCGAGATCATGAAGCGCCGCTACCTTCATGTGGATGTGGTAGGCAACATCGGTGCACCTTATACCGGTGCAGCGCTGCATACACAGCCGGATTCCGTGGTAGTTGCGGAGATCAGTTCCTTCCAGCTGGAGACGGTGGATACCTTCCACCCCCATGTTTCTGCGATCCTGAACATCACCCCGGATCATTTAAACCGCCACTACACCATGGAAAATTATGCGGCGGTCAAAAATGCGGTAACACGCAACCAGAACAAGAACGACGTTTGCGTATTAAATTACGATAACGAATATACCCGGAAGCTTGGGGAAAACTGCAAGGCCACCGTGGTATGGTTTTCTTCCAAGGAAAAGCTGGAAAACGGCATTTTCCTGGATGGAGACAAGATCTGCCTGGCAGAAGACGGACGGGTGGAGGAACTGATGAATGTCCATGAGATGAATCTGGTGGGCATGTGCAATTATGAAAATGTCATGGCAGCCATCGCCATCAGCCGTGCCATGAAGGTCAAGAAGGAGATCTATCTGGATACCATCCGTAAATTCAAGGCCGTGGAACACCGTATTGAGTTTGTGGAGGAAAAGGGCGGCGTTGTGTATTACAACGATTCCAAGGGTACCAACCCGGATGCAGCCATCCAGGGGATCCGTGCCATGGACCGGCCGACTGTACTCATTGGCGGCGGCTACGATAAGCACAATGAATACGATGAGTGGATCGAAGCCTTTGACGGCAAGGTCAAGAAACTGGTGCTCATCGGACAGACGAGAGAAATGATCGCAGAGTGTGCGAAAAAACATGGTTTTACCGACTATGTCTTTGCGGATACCTTTGAAGAAGCCTTCCGGATCTGTGTGGAAACGGCCAAGAAGGGTGATGCGGTCTTATTATCCCCTGCCTGTGCAAGCTGGGGAATGTTTAACAATTATGAGGAGAGAGGACGGATCTTCAAGGAGATGGTGCGTGCTCTTCCGGACTGATCGGATTAGGATGTGAACAGGTTGCTGAATCAGAAGAAGAAAGGGACAAGTGAATATTATTTCGATTACAGTCTGGTGTTCATTGTGATCTTTCTGGTTGGTTTCGGCCTTCTGATGATCTATTCCACCAGCTCCTATGTGGCGTTTGCTTCCACGGGAGATGCCGCTTATTTCCTGAAACGTCAGGCGATCGCAGCAGGATTGGGGTTTGCGGCGATGCTTCTCCTTTCCCTTATTCCCTATGCATTCTGGAAGAACCTGGCCACCATTGGATTAGTGGTTTCCTTTGTATCCCTGTTCCTTTTGTATACGCCCCTTGGCATGACCAAAAACGGTGCGACCAGATGGCTGGGCCGTGGTGCATTTTCCGTACAGCCTGCGGAGATCTGCAAGATCGGTATGATCCTGTTTCTGGCAACCGTGATCTCCAAGATCGGGCGAAATGCCATCCGTACCATGCGCGCGGCAGGGCTGATCCTGGGCAGTGGAGCCTTTATGGCTGTTATGATCTATGTGATCTCCGATAATATGAGTTCTGCCATTATCGTTTTGGGCATCACGGTATTGATGCTCTTTGTGGCGACGCCGGACTATAAATGGTTTATCGTCGGCGGGGCAGGAGGCCTGGGACTGATCGCGCTCATTGTCTACCTGATCGATAAGACCCGCCAATCCGGTACCTTCCGATTCCGTCGTATCCTGGCCTGGCTTCACCCCGAGGAATTCGCGGAGAGTACCAGTTTCCAGACCATTCAGGCAATGTACGCCATCGGCTCCGGCGGTATTTTCGGGAAAGGCCTGGGAAAGAGCATGCAAAAGCTGGGCTTCGTTCCGGAACCTCAGAACGATATGATCTTTTCCATTATCTGTGAGGAGATCGGCCTGTTCGGTGCCTTTGCCATTATTCTGTTATTTATCATGCTGATCTGGCGACTGATGGTCATTGCCAGCAACTGCGAGGACCTGTTCGGCTCCATGCTGGTGACCGGTATCATGGCCCACATCGGCATTCAGGTCATCTTAAACATCGGCGTTGTGACCAATACCATTCCCAATACGGGCATTTCTCTTCCCTTTATCAGCTACGGCGGTACGGCACTGCTCCTTACCATGGCGGAAGTGGGATTGGCCCTTGGTGTGGGACGCTCCTCCGGCGCGGGAGGCTCCTGACATGAACCGTTGGATGGATAACCCCCTCAGGGCAAAGCTGACAAAGCTTCTGGTGATCCTGGTCATCCTCATGATCCTTCTTCTGGCCCTTTTGTTTGTGCGGAAGAAGTATACGGTGACCACGGTTTATGTAAACGGTAACACCCATTACACGGACGAAGAGATCCGAAATATGGTCATGACGGGAAGGCTGGGAGACAATTCCCTGTATCTTTCCTTTAAATACAGGGGAAAAGGCATATCCGGGGTTCCCTTTGTGGAAACCATGGAAGTGGAGATCCTTTCTCCGGATACCATCCGTATCACGGTCTATGAGAAGGCACTGGCCGGATGTATCCTGTTTCTGGACCGTTACATGTATTTCGACAAGGACGGCATCGTGGTGGAAAGTTCTTCCGTGGCGACCCCTACGGTTCCCGTGATCACGGGCCTTTCCTTTGACCATGTGATCCTCCATGAGCCCCTGCCGGTGGAAAATGCCGGCGTGTTCAAGGAGATCCTGGATATCACCAATCTGCTGGACAAGTATGAATTGCAGGCAGATTCCGTCCTTTTTGAAGAAGACGGGAATGTTACCCTGCTTTTCTACGGGGATAACATCCGGGTTCGTATGGGCGGAAAAGAGAACATAGACGAAAAGTTTATGAAATTAGACAAGATCCTACCCGAACTGTCAGATAAAAAGGGAGAACTGAAACTGGAAAATTACACCGGTTCCGAGGAGACGGTAATATTCGTTTCTTCCTAGTTACAGTGGGTTTTTGGCGAAAAAATGATTGCTAAATAGAGCATTTAATTATATGATAAACAGTGTGAGTTTCTGGGGATGAAGGAGGTACTGTCTTGCTAGAATTAAAACCAAACGAAGCGGAAAGTACAGCGAGAATAGTTGTAGTCGGTGTCGGCGGAGCGGGGAACAACGCCGTTAACCGTATGATCGAGGAAAATATCAGCGGAGTGGAGCTCATCGGTGTCAATACCGATAAGCAGGATCTTCAGCTTTGCAAAGCTCCGAAGTTGTTACAGATAGGTGAGAAATTAACAAAGGGTCTTGGTGCAGGCGCTAAGCCTGAGATCGGTGAGAAGGCTGCGGAAGAGAGTCTGGAAGCCATTACCGATATCCTGACCGGTGCAGACATGGTATTCGTTACCTGTGGTATGGGTGGCGGTACCGGTACGGGAGCTGCTCCTGTTATCGCTAAGGTAGCAAAGGATCTGGGTGCTCTGACCATCGGTGTTGTGACCAAGCCTTTTAACTTTGAAGCAAAGGTACGTCGTGCCAATGCGGCTCTGGGTATCGAGAAGATCAAGGGAAATGTGGACACCCTGATCGTGATCCCCAATGAGAAGTTGTTTGAAATCGTGGATCGCAAGACCACGATGCCGGATGCCCTTAAGAAGGCTGACCAGGTACTGCAGCAGGCCGTACAGGGTATCACGGACCTGATCAATGTTCCTGCCGATATCAATCTGGACTTTGCGGATATCCGTACCGTTATGGAGAACAAGGGTATCGCACACATCGGTCTGGGTGTCGGAAAGGGCGAGAACAAGGCAGAAGAAGCTATTCAGATGGCCGTCAAGAGTCCCTTGCTGGAGACCCATATCAACGGTGCCAGCGATATCATCCTCAACATCTGCGGAGATATCACCCTTATGGATGCATCCGATGCTTCCGAATACGTTCGTCAGCTGACCGGAGATAATGTAAACGTTGTCTTTGGTTCCAGATACGATAAGAACATGGCAGATTCCTGCTCCATTACCGTGATCGCAACCGGTATCGATATGACCAATGAAGGTGCCGGCAGAAGTTCATCCATCGGACTCAGCGGTTTATCGGGATTGGGCAGTAGCCCCATCTTTTCAGGAAGCGGAGCAAAGGCTCCTCAGACCACGACCCGCGTGCAGGGCGGCGTAAGCCCCATCGGTACCGGTTCCGGTGCATCCGCCACTCGCTCCAACAAGCCTGAAGATGTGAGAGGAACGGTACAGCCTACCTCTCTCAATATTCCGGATTTCTTACGGAAGAAGTGATCATAAAATAATAAATGCCGTAAGCATCAGAGTATGTTTACGGCATTTTTTGCGTGGCGAGGGCATGCAATCCCGCAACAAGCGTAGCAGTTGCGGTGATTTATGAGCATAGATGTGTTCTGCTACGGATGATTTATGAGCGTAGATGTGTTCTGCTACGGATGATTGGAGGGTATCATGAGTGTTTTATATGTTCTGGCAGGGATCCGTACGGGATTTGGCAACATACTTTGCCAGTTTATCACCTATTTCGGTCAGGAGGCCATCTGCCTTCTGCTGGTCTGTTATATGTTCTGGTGCGTGGATAAGAAGATCGGGTATCAGATGAGCTTTGCCTTTTTTATCTCTTCCTCCATTGCCCAGTGTTTGAAACTGATCTTTCGGATCGGGCGTCCCTGGGTCATCGATCCTGCTTTTAAACCGGTGGAATCTGCTCTGGATGGAGCAACCGGCTATTCCTTCCCTTCGGGGCATACCCAGACAGCGACGTCGATCTTTGGCGTGATGGCCCTGGAGAGCAGAAGAAAGTGGGCAAAAGTTCTCTGGATCCTTTTGTTTGCAGCCGTTGGCTTTTCCCGGATGTACCTGGGGGTGCATCAGCCGAAGGATGTGCTGGTGGGCTTTCTGGTTGCTGCCGCAGTGATTGTACTGATCTATGGAGTAAAGCCTTTGGAGCATAAGAAGTGGGATCTGAGCGTTACCCTCTTTTTACTGGTGTTGGCCCTCTGTCTGCTGGGCTATGACCAGTATCTGTTTGCAAATGGCATCATTGATGCTTCCATGGCTGCAGATGCCACCAAGAATGCAGGCGGACTGTGCGGATTTGCCCTTGGATACTTCCTGGAGCGCAAGTACGTGGACTTTGAAAATACCGAAGATAAGAAGAAGCGCCTGATCCGTCTTGTACTTGGCGGCATGGTTACCGGGATCCTGTACATCGGTCTGAAGGTCCTCTTTCATGCCTTAAGCTTTGGCATGCCGGGAGACTTCTTCCGCTATTTTGTGCTTATGCTGTGGGTGGTGGTACTATATCCTGCGCTTTTTGTTAAATTCAAACTATAAGGGAAATTGCATTTATCTTTCAGATATTTTATAATGCTATAGGAATGTCTATCCATTTGACATCATCATTGAATTTGAAGGAGGTAGTTTTTCATGAAATGCCCTTTTTGTGGACATGAAAACACCAGAGTAATCGATTCGAGACCGGCAGAGGAAAACAATTCCATTCGCAGACGTCGTGTATGCGACGAATGCGGCAAACGTTTCACTACCTACGAGAAGATCGAGACCATTCCGCTGATTGTCATCAAGAAGGACCAGAACCGGGAAACCTATGATCGTGCAAAGATCGAAGCCGGTGTTCTGCGTGCTTGCCATAAGAGACCAATCAGTGCCAACCAGATCACACAGCTGGTGGATGACGTGGAGACAGAGGTATTCAATCTGGAAGAGAAGGAGATTCCCAGTGATGTGATCGGTGAGATCATCATGCGCAAGCTCAAGGACCTGGATGCGGTTGCCTATGTCCGTTTTGCTTCGGTTTATCGGGAATTCAAGGATGTCAACACCTTCATGGATGAGCTGAAGAATATTTTAAGTGAAAAGAAATAAAGAAATAGATTGCATTTTTTAAATACCGTGCTATAGTATGTTTTGGACATCGACAAGAATTTATCAAAGTTTTTGACGATGTTACAAAATATCTGTAATTAGAGGAGAGAAACACAATATGAAAAAGAAGAGATTAGCTCTTCTTCTGAGTGTTGTGCTTACGACCGTTGCTGTTGCACTGGGTGGTTGTGCAGGTGACAAGCAGGAGAGTACTTCTCAGATTACAATCGGAATTCCCCAGGATATTGAGGACAGTCTTGACCCCATGAAAGCGACGGCGGCAGGAACGAAGGAAATCCTCTTCAATATCTATGAAGGCCTTGTAAAGCCGGATTCCGACGGTAATTTAATCCCTGCTGTGGCTAGTGAGTACAAGATTTCAGAAGAAGGAAGGGTTTACACCTTCACCCTGAGAGAGGACATCAAGTTCCACGATGGTTCTTCGGTCACCGCAGATGATGTAGTTTATTCATTGGAACGGTACGCCGATGGACAAAGTGGAGACGCTTTGGCATCGGCGTTTTCTAATATTGACGACATTTCTGCTCCTACGGACAAAACCGTTGTCATTGTATTAAAAGAGGCGAATACGGACTTTCTGTCTTATCTGACAGCCGCTGTGATCCCTAAATCCAACGCGGATCCGGATACCGTTGCCATCGGTACCGGCCCTTATCGTTACGTATCCCGTTCTCCCCAGGAGAATATCATCCTGGAGAGCTTCGATGATTACTGGGATAAGGACAATGCACCCCAGATCAAGAAGATCACATTAAAGATCATTGCCAATGCAGACACCATCGTAACCGAATTAAACGGCGGTTCCATCGATATGTTCTGTCGCTTATCCTCCACCCAGGTAAGCCAGCTTAGTAGTGATTACAATGTATATACCGGAACCATGAACCTGGTACAGGCTCTGTATCTGAACAATGCCATCGAGCCCTTTAACGACGTGCGGGTTCGTCAGGCTCTTTGCTATGCCATCGATCCCCAGGGTATCCTGGACATGGCCTTTGACGGACAGGGATCCATTATCGGAAGTGCGGTTTATCCCACCTTTGGTAAGTATTACATGCCGGAACTGGCAGATGCCTATCCCACCAACATCGAAAAGGCCAAGGAGCTGTTGGCGGAAGCAGGTTATCCCGACGGATTTACCTTCAGCATCACGGTTCCTTCCAACTATCAGCCCCATGTGGATACCGCACAGGTCATTGCAGAGCAGTTAAAGGAAGTTGGCATTACGGCAAATATCAATCTGGTAGAGTGGGCAACCTGGTTATCCGATGTTTACAGCGGACGCCAGTATGAGACCACCGTCATCGGTGTAGATGCTTCCATGCTTTCCGCAGGAGCGCTGCTGGATCGTTACCGCAGCGATGCTTCCGGTAACTTTATGAACTTTAATTCCCCTGCTTACGATGCAGCCATTGACGCTGCAGAGAGCAGTGTGGATGATGATGCAAAGACCGCTGCCTACAAGCAGTGCGAACAGATCATCAGTGATGAAGCGGCCAGTGTCTATATCCAGGATATGGTGAACCTGGTTGCATTAAATAACAAGTATGAGGGATATGTATTCTATCCTTTGTATGTACAGGATTTTGCAAAGCTTCGCTTAAAATAAAGCATGAATCTGACTTATGTACTGAAAAAAGTAATTTCATTAATGTTTACCCTGCTCCTTACAGCATTTCTGGTGTTCCTGGCTTTCTCGGTGATCCCGGGAGACCCGGTCACCACCATGCTGGGGACGCAGGCAACACCGGAAAAAGTGGCGGCACTGCGCGAAGAACTCGGGCTGGACCGCCCTTTTCTTATTCGGTTTGTATCCTGGATGGGGTCTTTTTTGGACGGAACCTTCGGAAATTCCTACAGCTATCATGTGACGGTTCGCAGTATGCTGGCAGGAAAACTGCCCATTACGCTGACCATGACCTGTATGGCCTTTGTCCTGATCCTTCTGATCGCCATTCCGCTGGGCATCTTTTTGGCCAGAAACAGCGGAAGCATTCCGGACCGGATCATGACGGTGGTAAACCAGACGATCATGGCCTTTCCCCCTTTCTTTTCCGGGATCCTGCTAACCCTTTTCTTTGGTCTTATCCTGCATCTGTTTAAACCGGGCGGGTATGTATCCTATACCACCAGTGTGCCCCGGTTTCTGGGATATCTGATCCTTCCGGCGGTAGCCATTGCCCTGCCCAAAGCGGCCATGGCTACCAACTATCTGAAGGCATCGGTTTTAAAGGAGATGAAAAAGGACTATGTCCGCACCGCCTACAGCAGAGGAAATACCACCAAAGGGGTGCTGTACGGCCATGTTCTCAAGAACGCCATCATCCCGGTCATCACTTTCCTGGGAATGGCCTTTACCGATATGATCGCCGGCAGCATTATCATTGAACAGGTTTTTTCCATCCCGGGCATCGGGAGACTTTTGATCTCCTCCATTGCAAACCGGGACTACCCGGTGGTGGAAGCCATCGTGGTACTGCTGGCATTTCTTGTGATCCTGACCAATTTCGGAGTGGATCTGATCTACCGACTGGTGGATCCCCGGATCCGTTCCGCCATGGAAGAGTAGGTATAAATGATCCAATTTCTGAAACTGCGCAAAAACTTTAAAGCGGGTGCCGTGATCGCTGGGATCCTTTTGTTTATGGCGCTGCTCAGCCTTTTCTGGACACCCTATGATCCGGAAAAGATGGATGCGGCTCATAAGCTGGCAGGTTTATCCCTGGCCCATCCCATGGGCTGCGATAACTTCGGCCGGGATATTCTAAGCCGCGTGATGACCGGCCTTCGGACCACGGTGGTGATCGCGGTGGGAACCGTGCTGATCGGTGCCTTTTTCGGCAGCATTGTGGGATCTCTTACCGGATACTTCGGTGGCAGCTTTGATGAGATCGTCATGCGGATCAACGATGTGCTGCTGGCTTTTCCGGCGGTTTTGTTAGCACTTGTCATGGTATCCCTTTTGGGAGGCGGAAAGTACAACGTGATCCTGGCGCTGGGCATCGCCTTTGTTCCCAGCTTTGCCCGTATGGTGCGGGGAGAGTTCCTTCGGTGCAAGGATCTGGATTATGTAAAGAATGCCAGATTGCAGGGTGCCGGCCACATGCGGGTGATCTTTGTGCATATCCTGCCCAACGTTATGCCGGTGATCCTTTCATCGGTGCTCATCGGTTTTAACAACGCGGTCCTGGCGGAAGCCGGCATGAGCTATCTCGGGATCGGCGTACAACCCCCGGATGCGTCCCTTGGACGGATGCTCTCGGAAGCTCAGGGGTATCTCTACGGAGCGCCCTGGTATGCACTGTTTCCCGGACTGATCCTGGTGCTGCTGATCCTTGGCGTCAGCCTCATGGGCAACGAGTAAGAAGGATACACTTTTAGCCTGCCGGGCAACGGAGCATAAAAACAGGATGTCAAACGAGTAAGAAGGATACTGTAAGAGTCTCAGCAAGGAAGAAACGATGATGCAAGAGAACCGGTCAAAAGAAATGATCCTGGAAGTAAAGGATCTGAATATCGCCTTTCATGATCATACCCTGCCGGAAACCGTCGTGGTGGATGTGGATCTGCAGGTGTATGAGGGGGACATGTTGGGGATCGTGGGAGAGTCCGGTTCCGGAAAGACCATGACGGCCCTTGCCATTAACGGCCTCTTAAATCGTCATGATATTCAGAAAAAAGGGGAGATCACCTATAAGGGTGTAGACCTGCTGACCTGCGCCAGAAATGAGCTGCGGCAGATTCAGGGAAACGATATCTCCATTATCTTTCAGGAGCCGATGACCAGCCTGGATCCTGTGCAGAAGATCGGCCGACAGGTGGAAGAACCTTTGCGGCTCCATGAGAAGCTTTCGGAGGAAACCTATAAGGAGCGGGCGCTGGAAGCCCTTCGCCTGGTGGAACTCCCTTCTCCGGAAGAGATCTATGAACGCTACCCCCATGAACTGTCCGGCGGACAGCGCCAGAGAGTCATGATCGCAGCGGCCATGATCTGCAAGCCCAGGATCCTGATCGCAGATGAACCCACGACCGCTCTGGATGTGACCATTCAGGAACAGATCGTGGAACTTTTAAAGAAATTAAATCAAAACGAGAAGACGGCGATCCTGTTTATATCCCATGATCTGTCTCTGGTGCGCAAGCTTTGCTCCAAGGTAGCGGTCATGAAGGACGGCTACGTGGTGGAAGCAGGCGATACAGAGGAAATCTTCCGTAATCCCCGTCATGCCTACACGAAGGAGCTGATCGCAGCGATCCCTGCCATCGGCGTAAAGGAATACGAGAAAAAGAGCGATGAGATCATTGTTTCGGCAAGGAATCTGAACAGTTATTATCCGGCCCGTACGGGAAAGCTCTTTGGAAAACGAAAGAAAGTGCAGATCCTAAAGGATGTTTCCTTTGATCTGTATAAAGGTGAGATCCTGGGTCTGGTGGGAGAGAGCGGTTGCGGGAAATCCACCTTATCCAAGGTCCTGCTGGGTATGGTAAAGGATACAGAGGGCAGCTTCGTTAATAAAGATGCCCATCCCCAGATGGTCTTTCAGGATCCCTACGGATCCCTTAATCCCGGAAAGACCATTGGATGGATCCTGCAGGAACCTCTAAGGAATTTTACGGATCTGTCCGATACTATATGTGAAGAGAAAGCCCGTAATATGTTAAAAAGGGTGGGACTTAGCGAAGAACTGATGGATCGTTATCCCAACCAGTTATCCGGCGGACAGCGGCAGAGAGTCTGCATCGGCGCAGCCCTCATGGCAGAACCCGGATTTCTCATTGCGGATGAACCGGTTTCCGCTCTGGATGTGCACATTCAGGAACAGGTGCTTTCCCTTTTAAAGGAACTGCATGATCAGATCGGCGTGAGCATTCTGTTTATTTCTCATGATCTGCGGGTTGTTTACCGGGTTTGCGACCGGGTGATGATCATGAAGGAAGGGCGGATCATCGAGAGCGGTGTGACCGATGAAGTGTTCCTGCATCCAAAGGAAGAATATACCAGACAGCTTCTAAGAACCTCTGGATTTCTGGACGAAAATGTTGTATAATAATTCAGAAATTATGCATGTGGGAGTATGACAATGGCATTAAATATTGGCAGTTATCTTTCCACAACTAAATATGCAGCGGGACAGGCAGTAAGTCCCAAGGAAGATCCGGCATTAGAAGCCCAGGAAGTAGCGGCTGAATCTGCGCTTTTGCAGCAGGAGCCCCAGACCCACGATTTTCAGGAAGAGGAGCCTTCGGAGATCCATGAGATCCACGAGATCTCGGAAAACGGAGAGACGCCTAAGATCACCATTCAGGATGCGGAGTTATCCTTATCCCCTGCGAAGCCTTCCCGTTCCGCAGGCGATCTAAACGGAGAGCGTAAGGAAACGGACATTTCCGTTCAGACCCTGGATATGCAGAAGGCGATCTCCGATATGCAAAAGGATCACATCCTGCATCAGTATCAGTTTTTTGTTGGCGGCAACAATACCATCAATCTGTGAGAATTGTATTGGTTCGCATTTCAGACACCTTGCATTCGTGCAAGGTGTTTTTTTGAATAAGCCCCGGAGGGCGCTTTAGAGGTACTTTATGTTTGAGATCTTTTATCCGGAAGAATATCTGGATTCCACCTACAGTATTGATTTCGAAAAGCTGCATGAACGCGGCTTTAAGGGCATCATCTTTGATATCGACAATACCCTGGTTCCCCACGGAGCGCACGGGGACGAGCGGGCGAAGGAACTGTTTGCCCGTTTACGGCAGATCGGCTTTAAGACCTATCTGGTGTCCAATAACAAAGAACCCCGCGTAAAGAGCTTTTGCGAGGAAGTGGGAGCAGACGGCTATGTTTACAAAGCCGGAAAGCCTTCCGGGGGCGGCTACCAGAGAGCCATGGAGGAAATGGGCTTTTCCAAAGAAGAGACCTTATCCATCGGCGATCAGCTGTTTACGGATATGTGGGGCTCGAATCGGGCCGGCCTTTATTCCATTCTGGTGAAGCCCATCCACCCCAAAGAAGAGATCCAGATCGTTTTAAAGAGGATTCTGGAAAAGCCCATTATCCGGGCATATCTGCACAGGAGGAAATAATCTTGGCAATTGACGGACATACAAAACTATTCGGCCTCATCGGCTATCCGGTGGGACATACCTTATCGCCGCTGATCCACAATCATCTGGCAGAATTGTACGGACAGAACCTGGTCTATGTGCCCCTGCCGGTAAAGGAGGAAGACTTAAAACGTGCGGTGGAAGGCGCAGGAGCCTTTGGCTTTGGCGGCATGAACGTGACTGTCCCCTATAAAAATGCAGTCATTCCCCTTTGCACACAGGTGGATCCGCTGGCAGCGCAGATCGGTTCCGTAAACACCCTGGTGCCCTGTGAGGGAGGCTATAAAGGCTATAACACCGATGTGACCGGGTTATACCGGGCCATGACGGAAGACGGTGCAATGATCGAAGACCGGGAAGTGATCGTTGTGGGCGCCGGAGGCGTAGGGCGCACCGTGGCGTTTCTTATGGCGCAGAAGAAGGCAAAGAAGGTATATCTGCTCAATCGCACCTTTGAAAAGGCCCGGGAACTGGCGGATCATGTAAACGCCTATGCGGGGAAGGAGCTGATCATTCCCCTGGCAAACGAAGATCACGGAAAGATCCCGGAGGGAAAATATCTGGCAGTGCAGGCCACTTCCCTTGGCATGAGCCCCAAAACGGAAGGGGTGGCCATTGAGGATCCTGCCTTTTATCAGAAGATCTCCTGCGGCTATGAGATCATCTTTAATCCGGCAAAAACAAGATTCATGCAGCTGGTGGAGGATGCCGGCGGCACAGCTTATAACGGCCTTAAGATGCTGTTGTATCAGGGGATCGATGCCTATGAACTGTGGAATCCCGTAAAGATCCGGGAGGAAGACATAAAGGCGATATACCTTATGATGTGCAGGGAGCTCGGATGGGGATGAAAAAACACAATATTGTTTTGATCGGATTTATGGGAAGCGGCAAGACCAGTAACGGCATAGCCCTTTCCTATAAGAAGAAGATTCCCTTTGTGGATACGGATCACCTGATCGAACAGGCAGAGAAACGGCCCATTACGGAGATCTTTGCAACAGACGGCGAAGAGTGCTTTCGAAAAGCGGAAACCGCCTGCCTCACAAGACTTTTGGAAAATACCGATAAGACCATTATTTCTGTAGGAGGCGGGACGCCGGTACGGGCAGAAAACCGTCCCCTGTTAAAGCAGCTTGGATGCGTGGTCTATCTGCGGGTAAAGCCGGAGACGGTGATAAAGCGTTTAAAGGGCGATACCACCAGACCTCTGTTACAGGGAGACAACCCGGAAGAAACTGTGCGAAGGCTTATGGAAGCGCGGGAAGAAGCTTACGCCGACAGTGCGGATGTGATCCTGGACATGGACGATTACCGCAACCGGGATGGCGTGGAAGCCATAGTAAAAGCAGTTAAAGACTTTGAAAACAGGGAGGAGAAACCTTGAAATTCCTCATTATCAACGGACCGAATTTAAACTTTCTGGGAATCCGGGAAAAGCAGATCTACGGAACCCAGGACTACGAAGCCTTAAAGAAACTCATCGGGGAGAAGGCTGCCCGGGATAACGATACCGTAGAATTCTTTCAGAGCAATCATGAAGGGGCGATCATCGACCGGATCCAGGAAGCCTACAGCGATGGAACGGAAGGGATCGTGATCAATCCCGGGGCACTGACCCATTACAGCTATGCACTGCACGATGCGCTGGCCAGCTATCATACCTTCCCCAAGATCGAAGTGCACATCTCCGATATCCAGAATCGGGAGGAGTGGCGCAAGATTTCCGTGACCGCTCCGGCCTGTGACGGACAGATCTTCGGCAAGGGATTTCCGGGGTATCTGGAAGCTATGGACCGGATCAAAAAACTGAAAAATGGGGATTGAAAAATCAAAATAGGTAGGCTATAGTATACTAGTGTTGTTGCGTGATATTTATTTAGGAGGTTTATTATATGGTTTCAGCAGGAGATTTTAGAAACGGTGTAACGATCGAAGTAGAAGGCTCTGTATTCCAGATCGTGGAATTCCAGCATGTAAAGCCCGGTAAAGGAGCTGCTTTCGTTCGTACCAAGCTGAAGAACGTAATGAGTGGTGGTGTAGTTGAAAAGACTTTCCGCCCGACTGAGAAATTCCCTCAGGCGCGAATTGATAGAAAAGATATGCAGTATCTCTACAAGGATGGAGATATGTATAACTTCATGGACAATGAGACCTATGAGCAGACCATGCTCAATGAGAGCGAAGTTGGCGATGCCATGAAGTTCGTAAAAGAAAACGAGATGGTTAAGATCGATTCTTATAACGGAAAGGTATTCGCTGTAGAACCTCCTTTGTTTGTAGAACTTGAGATTACCGATACAGAGCCCGGCTTTAAGGGTGATACCGCTACCGGCGCAACCAAGCCCGCGACCGTAGAGACCGGCGCACAGGTTGCTGTTCCTCTGTTTGTAAATCAGGGTGATACCATTAAGATCGACACCAGAACCGGTGAGTACTTATCTCGTGTTTAATGTTCTATCAAAGTATATGACCTGTAAGGCAATGGACTTGTTCCATTGCCTTTTTCTTTTTCCTTCTTTACCGGCGCATATACTATTTTAGAAAGCGAGAAAACAAATACATGAATTTCGATGAATTTAAGGAACAGCTGCGGGACGGAGTCTGCATGCGGATGGGAGCGGACGTGACCGTATGCCTGCAGGAAACCGAAAAAAACAACGAGGTAAAACGCTGGGGGCTGATGATCCGGACGAAGGACTGCGCTGTTTCTCCTGTCTTTTACCTGGAGGAGATGTACAGAAGGTGCAGCGAAGGGGAGAGCACCATAGAGCAGCTCTCCGGTGAGATCGCAGATACCTACCTGCGGGAGATGGAAGATAAGAAAAAGCTGGATGTCAGCTTCTTTAAGGATTATGAAAAGGTGCGAAAGGGCCTGGTGATCAAGGCGGTTGGAAGCAGCCGCAATCCGGAGATCCTGCAGATCGCACCCCACAAGGAACAGCAGAACTTAAGCCTTCTGGTGTACTACCTGTTTCAGGAAGGAACCATGGAAAACGGCAGCATCCTGATCCGCAACGAACACTTAAAGCTCTGGAATATCACAAAAGAGCAGCTTTTTGAAGATGCCGAAAAAGCATCCCCCAAAAACCTGCCCGGCGCCATCCTCTCCATGGAGTCCATGATGGAAGAGATGGGGCACCCCTTCTCCTGGAATGAGGAGGAAAAAAAGGGGGCATTTGATCCCATGTATATCCTGTCCAATGACCGAAAATTATTCGGTGCCGCCGCGATGTTCTATCCCGGTGTCTTAGAGAGCTTTTCTGAAAGGCTCGGTCTTAGTTTCTATATTCTGCCCAGTTCGGTGCACGAAGTCCTGCTTGTGCCGGATTACGGTCAGTATCGCTTTTCCCATTATGCGAACAATGGTGCAGACTTACTGCATATGGTGGTACAGATCAATGCCACGGAAGTACCGCCGGAGGAAGTTCTGGCGGATGCCGTGTATTATTATGATAAAAACACCCGAAAAATGAGTATTCTTGCAGAAAAATAAAGAGAAATAAAAGGTAGACAACCCATTTCTTTTCTGCTAATATAGTCATTGTATGTTGTAATAAATCTGTAACATATAGTGACTATTTGCACCCGTAGTCTAATGGATAGAACGAAGGCCTCCGACGCCTTTAATGCAGGTTCGATTCCTGTCGGGTGCACTCTTTTTTTCTGCGGGTTTTTCCCGCAGAAACGTCCTTAGACTGAAACGGGGGAGTACTTACACCAGGAGGTTTAAAGAAGTTCTTATGGCTTTCAATGAGAAAGACAGCAAGGGGTCGGTTTCCTTCAAAGAACGGTTCCGTTCTTTCACGGGGTTTGTTTCAGAGCACCAGAGAGTGATCTGGCCTATCTTTTTGATCATATGCGTGATCCTTACCATTGTGATCGCGATCGTAGCAGGAAAGAAGCAGGATCGGGAAGTTGCCATTGAGACAGCGACCATCGAGACCCTTTCCGAAGATGCCCCGATTCCCATTCCCGATGTGGATTTTGAAGTAGATGCCTATCCGGAGATCAATGCACTGATCGGGGATTACTATCAGGCTCTGGTAGACGGTAATATGGATCGTCTGTCCGAGATCGTTTCCCCGGTGAGCACCGCGTATCTGACCAAGGCCCAGGAGATCAGCAAGTATTTTGAGCAGATCGCCGGCGTGGAGGTATATACCAAGCCGGGTCCCTTAACCGATACCTATCTGGTATTTCCTTATGTGGAAGCGATCTTTACCGGTTATGCCAAGGAGATCCCCAGTCTGCAGACCTTTTATGTCTGCAAAAACGATGGGGGCAGTTATTTCATCAACGTAGAAGAAGAACAGCCCCAGAATGTCATCGATTACATTTCGGGCATGGTCTTACAGGATGACTTTAAGGACCTGAGCAATAAGGTCTCTGTGGAATTTAACGAGATGCTGGCTTCCGATCCGGAATTTGCCACCTATTATGATAATCTGTCTTCCCAGTTAAAACTGGATATCGGGCAGGCCATTGCAGAGAGCAATGCCCAGAACCAGGAGCAGACGCAGGAGACCGAGGAAGAGACGGAAACGGAGACACCGGTCGCTACCATGGTGACCAAGGTGCGTACCACCGCGGTGGTAAACGTACGTGCATCCGACTCGGAAAAGGCCGATAAGCTTGGGAAGGCTCAGCTGGGCGAGGAATTCACCCTGGTAGAGGAACTGGCCAACGGCTGGACACACATTGATTATGCGGGACAGGACGGTTATATCAAGAGTGAGTATGTAGAGAAGATCGTCAATGTTGAGGCTGCCGATCCTTCCGCTACGGAGACGGCAGGGGAGACCACCGGTGAAGGTACCGCGACCCAGACAACGGAGAGTAGCGACACCAAATATGTAACAGCCAATACCAGAGTACGTCTTCGTAAGTCTGAGAGTACTTCCGCCGAGATCATTGCAACCATTGAGATGGGCGAGAAGGTGGAACTGGTTCAGAAGCAGGCAGACGGCTGGACCAAGGTAAAGTACAATGGTACGGTCTGCTATGTAAAATCGGAATATGTAGATTGATGGATTCAGGTATCTGTGTTTTGCAGATACCTGTCCTTTTATCCGAAAAGATCGTTATGGGAGGGAAATATGCTTTACAGATGTAAGAACTGCGGCAGCAATGTAGTATACGATCCGAAAAGCAAGAAGATGAAATGCCCCCACTGTGAGGGGCTGGATACGGAGGATGCCATTGCAGGGGAGAGTCTGGAGAATTGTCCCAACTGCGGCGCTCCGGTAAAACCCACTGAATATCAGTCTGCACACCGGTGTGCCCACTGCGGTGTTTATCTGATCGTAGATGAGCGGATCGCCGGGGATTATAAGCCCCATCTTATTATTCCCTTTAAGCTGGACAAGAATGACGCCGCCCAGAGATTAAGGACCTCATTTAACCACCGGCTTTTTATGCCGGATTCCTTCTTATCCGAGGCGACCTTGGAGAAGATGGAAGGCATGTATGTGCCCTTCTTTCTCTTTGATATCCATTCCCACTATCTTTGGACCGGTCGCGGCACCAGGATCCGGAAATGGGTCAGCGGCGATACGGAATATACGGAGACGAAGATCTTTCGGGTTGAGCGGGATATGGTGGCAGATTTTGAACATGTGCCTGCCGATGCGTCCGTTGTCATGGACGATGACATCATGGACCTGATGGAGCCCTATGATTATAAGCTGCTGGAGGATTTTCAGCAGAAATACATGTCCGGATTCTACGGGGAGATGTACAGCCAGACGGCGGTTGAACTCACCGATCGGGCTAAGGCCAAGATCCGCCCCGGTGTGGAGCAGATGATGCAGAGCTCCCTGGGAAGCTATACCACCTTAACGCCGGACCAGCGGAACATGGAGTTGGAGGAGCAGCAGCATGAATATGCTCTGTTGCCGGTTTGGGTCTACACCTACAACTACCATGGAAAGACCTACAACTATTTTGTAAACGGCCAGTCCGGAAAAGTGATCGGTAAGAGCCCCTTTGCCATGAGCAAGGTGGTTGGCTATTGTGCCACCTGGTTTGGATTTATCATGCTGGCGGGACAGCTGATCCGTATGATCATGGAGGTGCTCTGATATGTTGCAATATTTGAAACGTACCTGGATCTTTTACTCCATTTTGGCGGTTTTGCTTTTGATCTACGGAGTACTGATCCTGGCCGGAAAACAGAAATTTACGGGCTTTACCAGAGGAAACAATGCCTGTGACGGTGTCCGCGTTTTTGACAATGCGGATCTTCTTTCCGATGATGAGGAAGCTTTGCTGCAGAACTATATCGAGGATGCCCAGGATAAGGTGGGCTGCGATATTATCGTGATGACCTTAAACGAGTCCATTAAGGATTATGCCATTGCCGATCAGGGCTATGAGATCGACGAGAGCCGTTATGTAATGGTCTATGCGGATAACTTCTACGATGAACATGCCTTTGGCTATGACATCCCCCATGGAGACGGCTGTATCCTGCTGGATAACTGGAATCGGGAGGACAGCGTATACGGATATGCCTATAACTGGATCTCCACCTCCGGGCGCATGATCCATGATCTGGACCAATATGAATGCCAGGAGATCCTGGATGATGTTAATGAATATGTAAACGACAATCCCTTAAAGGCATACAAGATCTATGTGGACGGCGTGGTACGAGAGATGATGGCATCGGACATCTCCATCTATAAGCCGGGCTACGGCCTTTTGGCGATCCTGGCCACCATCTTTACGGTGGTTCTGTTTTTTATCTTTTATCAGAACGAATTCGGCAAGAAGACCACCGGAAACGATACCTATCTGAAAAAGGGCGGTCTGTCCTTTAACAGGAAAGCCGATGTGCTGGAGCATACCCATGTGTCCAGACGTCACATTGAGCGCTCATCCGGCGGCAGCGGAGGCGGTGGCGGCGGAAGCCATGTTTCCTCCGGCGGATTTTCTCATGGCGGCGGTGGAGGCCACCACTAAAGAATCCGGTATTTACGCCGCTTTTGTAAATTAAAAAAATAGGAATTGACAGTTAACGCGTTAACGCGTTAAAATAACAAACGATAATTAAAAACATGGCGAAAGAAAACCCAAGGTGTCAAAGACGACGCATACCTTGGGTTTTTGTGCACTTTTTTAGGAAATAGCCATAAGTTTCAAACGATGAACATTTTTAAGAGGAGGAAATGTGAAATGTCGTATGTAGATGAAGTCTATGCAATGGTGGTTGAGAAAAACCCCGCTCAGCCTGAGTTCCATCAGGCAGTCAAGGAAGTTCTGGAGTCCCTTCGTGTTGTGATCGAAGCACATGAAGATGAATATCGTAAGGATGCTCTGTTAGAGCGTATCGTAACTCCCGAACGTCAGCTTCTGTTCCGTGTTCCCTGGGTAGATGATAAGGGACAGGTTCAGGTAAACAACGGTTACCGTGTACAGTTCAACAGTGCCATCGGACCTTACAAGGGTGGTCTTCGTTTACATCCTTCTGTTAATCTTGGTATCATCAAGTTCCTTGGTTTCGAGCAGATCTTCAAGAACTCCTTGACCGGCCTTCCCATCGGCGGCGGCAAGGGTGGTTCCGACTTTGATCCCAAGGGTAAGTCTGACAGAGAAGTAATGGCATTCTGCCAGAGCTTTATGACAGAGCTTTGCAAATATATCGGAGCAGATACCGATGTTCCTGCCGGCGATATCGGAACCGGCGCAAGAGAGATCGGTTATCTCTTCGGACAGTATAAGCGCATCCGCGGTTTATATGAAGGCGTTCTGACCGGTAAGGGTCTTAGCTACGGCGGATCTCTTGCAAGAACCGAGGCAACCGGTTACGGCCTGTTATATTTAACCAACGCACTGCTGCAGGATCACGGCCAGAGTCTTTCCGGCAAGACCGTTGTTGTATCCGGTGCCGGTAACGTAGCAATCTATGCGATCCAGAAGGCACAGCAGTTAGGTGCTAACGTAGTTACCTGTTCCGATTCTACCGGCTGGATCTATGATAAGGACGGCATCGATGTAGAACTGTTAAAGGAGATCAAGGAAGTTAAGCGTGCACGTCTGTCTGAGTATGCAGCAGCTAAGCCCTCTGCAGAATATCATGAGAAGAAGAACGGTGAGCACGGTGTTTGGACCGTGAAGTGTGATGTGGCTCTTCCCTGCGCAACTCAGAACGAACTGGATCTGGACGATGCTAAGGCACTGGTTGCTAATGGCGTTTATGCAGTATGTGAAGGTGCAAACATGCCTACTACTCTGGAAGCTACTGAGTTCTTACAGAAGAGCGGCGTTCTCTTTGTTCCCGGTAAGGCATCCAATGCAGGTGGTGTAGCTACCTCCGCTCTGGAAATGAGCCAGAACTCCGAGCGTCTGTCCTGGAGCTTCGAAGAAGTAGATCAGAAGTTAAAGGGCATCATGGAGAACATCTACAAGAACATTTCCGCAGCAGCAAAAGAGTACGGTATGGAAGGCAACTATGTGGCAGGTGCTAACATCGCAGGCTTCTTAAAGGTTGCTGACGCTATGAAGGCACAGGGTATTGTTTAATCCACCGGTCTATCCGTAAAATATTCAAAAGTCCCATAAGCCACGGGTTTATGGGACTTTTTTATGTCGGAAAGAGAATACGAAATTAGCCCTAATTATCAGTTATTTGCGCCATTAGTTTCTGCGGATTATAATGATTATCCAAATAGGATTGCACCTATGAAAGAGGGGATGTTAATGGGTATTAATATCAATACGGATCTTGCGCAAGGTAGTGCTTCCTACCTGAATTCCTATGCGGCTCCCGTAAAACCGGAGAGTGCCGGGAAGGCAGCGCAGGAACAGACAAAGGTCTCGGAAAACGGCAAAGTTGTTGTTAAGGAAGAGGAGGCCAAAGGTCGTCAGGCGGCGGAAGTCGGCGCGGTCTATGAGAAAACCTCTCAAAAGACCGAAAACGGAAAGCTCTATTCCATCGCGGATATGAAGAAGGCAGATCGGAAGGCTATCGTTTCTCAGATGAAAGCAGATCAGGAGAAACGGATGAATCAGATGACGGATCTTATCCATCAGATGATGTCCGGACAGACCCGTGCTTATGGCCTTGCCACCAAAGAGGAATCCATCTGGGATGTTTTGTCCAAGGGAGATCTGAAGGCTTCTCCTGCGGTCATCAAACAGGCGCAGGAGGATATCAAAGAGGACGGTTACTGGGGCGTAAAGCAGACCAGTGAGCGGATGTTTGATTTTGCCAAGGCCCTTGCCGGAAACGATCCGGACAAGATGAAGACCATGCAGGAAGCTATGCAAAAGGGCTATGAGAAAGCTGAGAAGACCTGGGGCGGTAAGCTTCCGGAGATCAGCAGGCAGACACTGGATGCGGCCAACAAGCTGTTTGAGGATTATTTTGCTGCGCAAAAGAGTGAAGCGGTCAAGGCAGATCCTACACAGATCGGCATCTGAAGGAAACTGCATCGAAACGCAATCCCATCGAAACGAAATAGTAAGAAGGACCGGAAGAACAATTCTTCCGGTCTTTTTTTGCGCTTCGATTGTCGCAGGTTTCTATCAGGTGTTTTTTAGATTGAAAAAGGAATATAAAAAATCCGCACTCGATTCTAAAAAAAGGCAGTGATACCTTGCAGACAATCCTGATAGGATAAGAACATCCAAAAAGATAACCCCGGGGTATTAGCAAAAAACAAACAGTTATGTTCGAAGGGAGCAATCATGAAAAAGAAATCCTTATCAATGATCCTTGCCATGGCAATGGCAGTTTCTCTCTGCACCGGTTGCGGCAGCGCAGCTGCACCTGCACCCGAAGCAGAAAAGACCACGGAAACGAAAGCGGAGCAGCCTGCAGCGGAAAGTACTGCGGAAACCGTTCAGGAAGAAGCATCTGCAAGCATTGTGACAGAGCCTACCGAGCTTACCTTTATCTTTGCTGACGGTGATGAAGGCATGAAGGAAGCCATGAACACCATCGTAAAGAACTTTAACGAAGCCTATGAAGATATCACCGTAACCATTGAGCCCGGTAACGGCGGCGCTTACAGTGAGTTCTTAAAGACCAAGGACAGCGTGGGAGAATTCCCCGATATCATGGAGATGCGTGACACCGCCATGTATGTTCGTGCCGGAAAGCTGGCAGAGCTGCCTTCCGATATCACATCCCTGTTTGCCAGCACCACCGAATTTAACGGCAAGGTTTATACCGCAGCCATGGGTGGTGAAAACACAGACGGTATCTACTACAACAAGGCATACTTTGATGCCAACGGCTTTACCGAGCCTGCTACTTACGATGAGTTCATCGCTCTTTGCCAGGCCATCAAGGACAAGGGCGATATGGCTCCCCTGGTGGTAGGAGGTCAGGATATCTGGCATCTGGGCTTCTTGTTTAATAAGGCTTATGACGATCAGGTGATCAGCCAGGATGAGGAGTTTATCTCTCATTGCTATGACGGATCCGCTGATTTCGCAAACGATGGCTTTAAAAAGACCTTTGAGGAAATGGCTGAGATCATGGCTTACGCGCAGGATGGCTGGACTTCCACACCCGATGCACAGATCACCACTTTCCTGGTAAACGATATGGCAGCAATGCTGTTCTCCGGAACGCATATGATCAAGACCATCAAGGAAGCTGACCCGGACTTTGAACTGGGCTGGTTTGCCGTTCCTTCTCCCGACGGAAAGCTGCGTCTGGTAGGCGGCTCCGGTATCGGCGGTCTGGCGATCTCTGCAGAAGCTGCACAGGATGCCAACAAGAAGGCTGCTGCAGAAGAGTTTATCCGTTATTTCTTCAGCGCAGATACCTACAAGTACTATTGTGAAACCATGAACTGCCTGCCTACTCTGGCAGAAGCACCGGCACTGGATGTAGATCCGGTAATGCAGGAGATCATCGAAGCTACACAGGCAGCCGATCATTTATCCCCCATGTGGAACGGTAAGACCGGCAACAACGAGCTGCCTCCTGATTTCCGTAACTTCACCTACAAGACCTGCATCGAATATCTGCAGGGCACCACAACCCTGGATGCTGCTCTGGAAGAGCTGAACAAGACCTGGCAGACTTCCATCGCAAGCTTTAACCCTGTAACCGGTGTAGGCATTGTGGTAGCAGAATAAGTCAATGACCATGCAAAAGAACAACAAACAGAAACCGGATCTGGTGGCGCTGGCCTTTGTGGCACCGGCACTGATCCTGTACGGGCTCTTTGTGATCCTGCCCACCATTTCCAGTTTCTATTATTCCTTTACATCCTGGGACGGAATCAGTCCCATCATCAATTTCGTAGGTTTTGCCAACTACCGGGAGATCTTTACCAGCGCCCGGTTTGGCAATGCCCTGCGCAATACCCTGATCCTGACCGTTTTTATCTCCGTGTTTGAAAATGCCATTGCGCTTATGCTGGCGCTGGCTGTGGACCATGTGCACTGGGGAAAGAATGTGTTCCGAAGTATCCTGTACCTGCCGGTGTTGATCTCCGGTATCGTCTCCGGTTTCATCTGGAAGATCATGTACAACTATAACTTCGGAGCCATCAACTCGTTCCTGAAAAATGTGGGCATGGGCGGATCGGTCCAGGACTGGCTGGGAAATACAAAGCTGACCCTTCTGATGATCGGCGTGGTGCTGATCTGGAAAGGAGCCGGCTACTATATGATCATTTATCTGGCCGGCTTACAGAGCGTTTCCACAGACGTGATGGAAGCCGCACAGATCGACGGGGCAGGGGCTTCCCAGAGATTCTGGCATATTACCATGCCGCTGATCTCCGGAACCTTTACCATCAACTTTACCCTGTCGCTGATCAACGGTCTGAAGGTCTTTGACCAGATCTCCGTTATGACCGACGGCGGTCCCGGATTTACCTCCGAGACCATCGTTTACCTGCTGTACAAGGTAGGCTTCAATGAAGGCAGACAGGGCTTCGGAACGGCGGTTGGCGTCGTACTTTTGTTTATCATCATCCTGTTAAATACCGTGCAGCAGAAATTCTTAAGGAGCAGGGAGGTGCAGATCTGATGAAAGCTGTTAAGAAACCCAGATGGCATGATTTTGTGCTGCTTCTGGTCCTGATCCTCATTGCCTTCGTGTTCCTGTATCCACTGCTTTTTGCTCTGCAGTCTGCGTTTAAGAGCAACGGAGAGATCCTGAAGAACCCCATTTCCTTACCTACCTCCCTGTACGTACAAAACTTTCGGGATCTCTTTGAGCAGTCGGACTTTTTTACCGCCATCGTACACAGCGTACTCTTAACGGTGGTTTCCGAGGTGCTGATCATCTTTATCGTGCCCATGGCAGCTTATGCCATTGATCGAAGACCCAGCAGGTTTACCGGCCTTTTATATACCTTCTTTCTGGCAGGTATGATGGTGCCCTTTCATCTGTACATGTTTCCGCTGTTTAAGGAGATGAAGTTCTTCCATATCTTCGGAACCATGGCAGGTCCGGTGGTGTCCTATATCGCCGGTTCGGTTTCCTTCGGAACGCTGCTGTATTGCAGCTTTTTAAAGACGGTTCCCTTAGAGATCGAAGAGGCGGCCAGGATCGATGGCTGCAGTCCCTTTAAGACCTTCTGGAGAGTGACCTTTCCTCTTTTGGGCCCCTGTACGGGTTCCATGGTGATCTTAAACGGTCTGGGGATCTGGAACGATTATCTGATGCCGTATCTGGTGCTTCCTTCGGGAAAAGCCAAGACCATTACCGTGGAGATCGCATCCTTTGTGGGCCAGTATACGGCCAGATGGGATATCGTGTTTGCGGGAACCATCATCTCCATTGTTCCGGCACTGCTGATCTTCCTGATGTTCCAGAAATATTTTGTCAAAGGGATCACAGCAGGTGGAGCAAAAGGTTAAAACGTTATATGATAAATACATGCACCGTTTGAAAATCTTTTTTCAAAACTTAAGTCTGTATCGGAAATTTGCCCTGGCGATCCTTTCGTTGGGGCTTATTCCTATGTTTGTGATCTTTCCCCTTCTGATCCGTCAGTCCATGACCGGCAATATCCGGTCCATTCGCAGCAATTACGAGCAGGCGGCGGGGCATATCGCTTCCAGCACGGAGAACGTGCTGTCTGTCTATGACAATATTTCCAAGATCATGTATCAGTATACCGGGAGTGAAAGCGTGCTCAGCGTAGGGCAGTACTATGTGAATTACGACCGGATCCGGCAGGTACTGATGCTGGAGGAAACCGCCAGAAATCTGGAAATGGAGAACTTTTTAAAGTCGCTGGATCAGGTGGATGCCTATATCTATGCGGTGCATTTCATAACCGATGGGGATGAGGAGATCGGAAAACAGGATTTCCATTACAGCTACCGTAGAAGCTACTTTCGGGATGAGGAAACCTTTGAACAGGCGGTTTCCTACGACCTTTTGGACCGCTGTGGCAAGAACCTGACCATTACCCCGGTGCATCCCACTAAATATTATTCCGGCACCAGCGATGATGTGTTTACGGTTTCCCGTAATTACTTTGATCTGCGGGGTATGATCGGACAGGAGAAATACATCGGCACCCTGTTTCTGGACATCGATATGACCAGACTGGAGAACCTGTTAAAGACCATGCACTTAGGAGACGATGCGGATTATTACCTTCTGATGGAGGACGGTACCTGTCTGTACAGTACTAGAGAGCAATATATTGGGAAAAGCCGGGAAGAGATCGAGGAGGCATATCCTGTCAGGGACTTTGAAGTGCTGACCTCCCATACGGGAGAATACGGCCTTACCTGCCTGGCGGAGGTTTCCCGGGAAAAGGCCTACGCGTCCATTCATTCCATGATCGAACTGATCCTGCTGCTGGGCGTGGTGGTGTTAGTGATCCTCCTGGCGGGAGCCTATCTGTTTTCCAGGTTCCTGACCCGTCCTCTTTATGAGATGATGGATGAGATGAAGAAGGTGGAGAGCGGATCCTTTGACATTCATCTACCGGTCCGGGGAAATGACGAGATCGGTGTTCTTTCCAGCCGGTTTAACGAAATGAGCCACGAGCTGGAGCAGTATATCAATCAGTCCTATGTGGCAAGGATCCGGCAAAACGAGGCAGAACTGACTGCCATCAAGTCCCAGATCTATCCCCACTTTCTGTACAATACCCTGGAGATCATCCGCATGACCGCGGTGGAAAACGAAGATGAGCAGGTTTCCAGGATGATCGATTCCCTCTCCCGGCAGATCCACTACCTGATCGGGACGGTGGAAGATATGGTTCCCTTATCCAGAGAACTGGATATCGTGGAAAAGTATGTCTATCTGTTAAATTGCAGGATCTCGGAGCAGATCCTTTTGCGGGTGGAGATGGATCCCTCCCTGGCGCCCATGGTGCCGAAGCTGATCCTGCAGCCCATTGTGGAAAATGCCTATGTGCACGGCATCAAGCCGGCCAAGAAGACCGGGGCGGTGCTGATCAGCGTCACCAGAGAAGGGGACGAACTGGAGATCAGCATCCTGGACAACGGTGTGGGCATGAACGGGGAAGAACTGGAGAAATTAAAGCAGCTTATGATGGGCGATGCCCCCGGCATCAAGAACGAATACAACTGGCAAAGCATCGGCATGAAAAACGTACAGGACCGTTTGCGCTTTCTTTACGGAGAACCTTACGGCCTGACTATTGCAAGTACGGTAGGTCTGGGAACTTCGGTTCTCATCCGGATGCCCTACCAGACAGAGGATACCTATGATTCGAATGATTCTGGCAGACGATGAAGTCGTTATAACGAAGGGTCTTTGTAAGCTCCTTGACTGGAACAGTCTGGGGATCGAGATCATCGGCACATACGGAGACGGGGAAAGCACCATGGAAGCCATTTTGAAGGAAAAGCCGGACCTGGCGCTCCTGGATATCAGTATGCCAGGGATGAGCGGGATCGAGATCCTTCAGAACATCCACAATATGGAGCTTCCCACCAGGGTGATCCTCATCAGCGGTTTTCAGGACTTTACGTATGCCAAAAATGCGGTTCGCTTCGGCGCTGTGGATTATCTTTTAAAACCCGTGATCGAAGAGGAACTGCTCAGTGCGCTGCATAAGGCGTTTGATCTGACAGGCAGTACGGATTTTCCTGCAGATGCGGATTTTGAAAGCGGCTATTTTGAAGGGCCTGGTGTTTTATCAGACACGAAAGAGGACAGCGGAGATTTCCTGCCGGTTCTTACCTGTCTGGAGCAGAAGAACGGGACCAGGCAGGAACAAAAGCTTCACAGCTTTGCTTATGCATCCTTCTTACAGGAGTATTATAAGGACCGGGAGGATGTGGTGGTCTTTTCCAAAGGGGACCATATCCTGCTGCTGTTTCGGGAAGGAGAAATGCAAAGTCTTTCCGGAGAATTGGAAAAACTGGGAAACCTGCATCCTGCACCGGATGGAGGGCGTCTTGCCTTTATTTTCGGGGATAGAAAAGCAAGCCTTCATCATCCCGAGCACCTGTTAGAGCTGCTGATCCCGGAAAAACGCCGCCTGTTCTTTGCGGAGGGGCCGGTAGCCGTTTTGACGCCTATTCGGGAAGAAGAGGATGAAAGTGCATTAAACAGTTTATCCCGTTTACGGGAAGCCATGTTAAATGATATCCTTGGAATGAAGCCCGAACGCTTTGAGCAGGATTTTGAACAGTTTGCCAGAGCGTTAAAGATCGCCTCCGGACAGCGAAGAGAGGATGCAAATTATTATTTCTGCTCTACCATCCGCCTGCTGGAAGAGAAGCTATCGGATCTGCAGATCACGGGAAGCCATACGGATACAAAGTCCTTACTGGAAGCCGGCAGGAGCGCGGAATCTTTTGACGCCATGCAGGAATATTTTAAGGGATACATTCTGGAGCATACCCGTGCGATTAAGGATACGGCCTTAAAAGAGGACCAGAAGGACATCCAGAAGATGAAGGAATACATCGACGTGCACTACAGGGAGAGCCTTTCCCTGGAAGTCATGGCGGGGGAATTTTATATGAATCCCTATTATTTCTCCTCTTACTTTAAGAAGCAGACCGGCACCGGCTTTAAGGAATATCTCAGCTTTGTGCGCCTGCAGCACGCCATTTCCCTGCTGGTGACCACATCCATGAAGACTTACGAGATCGCGGCGCAGGTGGGCTTTTCCGACGCCAGGAGCTTTACCGATGCCTTTGTAAAGAAATACGGAGAAACACCGGCCAACTATAAAAAGCGGATTTTGGCCGACCAATCATAAAGGAGACAAACAGCAACATGACAACGATCAGAGAGATGCTGACACCGGAAGACCAGGTGTGGGCAGAAGAAGTACTGAATAAGTTTATCGCCAAGATGCCGGAGGTCACACAGCGCAACTTTGGCAAGATGCCTTATACCACCGGCGCAGACGGACGCTATGATGACCGCAGCGATATGTCCCGTTTTTCCAACTATGCCGATGGCAAGAGCTGGTGGACCAACGGATTCTGGGGCGGCCTGTTATGGCAGATGTATGTGGTCACAAAGGATGAGCAGTATCTGACAGCAGCCAGACGACTGGAAGAGGATATGGATGACTGCTTCCATGAGTATTACGGGCTGCATCATGATGTGGGATTTATGTGGATGCCCACTGCCGTGGCGGATTATAAGATCACCGGAAACAAGGAGTCCTTAAAGAGAGGTCTTCTGGCAGCGAATCTCCTGGCCGGACGCTTTAATCCGGTGGGAAAGTTTATCCGAGCATGGAACAGCTACTGGGGGGATTCCAATGAGGGCTGGGCCATCATCGACTGTATGATGAACATTTCCATGCTGCATTTTGCCAGCAAACAGATCGGAGACCCCCGTTATCAGGAGATCGCCATGCTTCATGCGGATACGGTGATCCAAAACTTCATCCGGGAAAACGGCTCCAGTGTGCATATCTGTGAATTTGATGCTAAGACCGGCAAAAAGGTAGGAGAAAGAGGGGGACAGGGCTATAAGGAAGGCAGCGCCTGGACCAGAGGTCAGGCATGGGCACTGTACGGATTCTATATCAGCTATGCCAATACCGGGGAGCAGAGATACCTGGATACCTCCTGTAAGGTAGCGGATTATTTCGCATCCTGTATGGAAAACAGAGACTACGTTCCCATCGATTTTGATCAGCCGGCAGAGCCTGCTTATGAGGATTCCTGCGGTGCCGTGATCGCAGCCTGCGGTTTCCTGGAACTGGCCAAAGTTATGGAAGAGCAGGGCAGCAAGGAGAAGGCACAGCTTTATCTTTCCACCGGTCTTAAGATCTTAAAGAACATCGAGAAGAACCGTACCATCTGGGATCAGAGCTGCGATGCGGTGGTTCAGAACTGCTCCGCAAGCTATCATGACAAGGACCATCATTTCACCATGGTCTATGCAGATTATTACTTCCTGGAAGCCATCTGCAAGTTAAACGATACCGGTTTCTTCACCTGGGGCGTCTGAGGAAAGATTTTCATAAAAACGAAAAATGTGGTAAAATTACTCCCTGGGCAGTCTGCCCGGGGAGTTTTCACATTATGAGTAAGATTAAGATTGTCGATCATTCAGCGGATACACAAGCATCAAAGAAGAGATACGGCGGGAAGGCGCTGCAGCTTCTCTTAGCCCTTTTGATCCCTGTTGCCCTGTTTTATCTGACGGATTCTCTGAAATACAATCCTTTTGAAGCATTGAACAAGTCGGCCCATCCCTATAACATTCTGATCTATGAGCTGATCTTTTTGTTTCTGTTTTTTCTTACCGGCAGGGTGCGCATTGCACTGCCCATCCAGATCCTTTTGTTTTTTGTAAGCGGCCTGGCAAACTATTATGTCATGGAATTTCGCACCAACCCCATTGTGCCCTGGGATATCTTTTCCATTAAAACGGCGGCATCGGTCGCGGAAAACTACAGCTATGCCCTGCCCGGGGAAACGATCCTGCATCTGTCCGGATACCTGGTGCTGCTTTTGATCAGTCTCCTGATCCCCTTGAAATTTCCGAAGAAGACCTTTTGGATACGCCTGTTGCCTGCAGCGGCAGTTGCCGTGATCTTTGCCGGATTTTACCATCTTCTGGGGGATGCCGGCTTTCGTGCCCGTCACGGCATTTACGATAAGCAGTTTACGCCGGTTTCCATGTATAAGAAGGAGGGACTGGCTCTTAACTTTCTCATGAACCTGCACTTCGTCTTTGTGGACGTGCCGGAGGGCTATGAGAAAGAGGAGATGGAGGAACTCCTGGCAAAGGCGGCAGGAGCTTTTGCACCCGCAGATCCTGCCGAACCTACAGGACAGAACTATCCCAACATCGTCGTGATCATGGATGAAGCCTTTTCCGATCTGACCGTTCTGGGCGATATGCCCACCAACACAGATCCCATTCCCTTTGTGCACAGCATGCGGGAGGGAGCGGAGGATACGGTCAGCGGCACCCTAAATGTATCGGTGGTGGGAGGAAATACCGCCAATACGGAATTTGAGTTTCTGACCGGCAATACCATGGCCTTTTTGCCCACGGGATCCATTCCCTATCAGCAGTATATCAACGGGGAGATCTCTGCGCTGCCCCGGTATCTGGAGAGCTTGGGCTATGACACGGTGGCCATGCATCCCTATTACCCCACAGGGTGGGAACGCAACGAAGTCTATCCCCATATGGGCTTTTCCAGGATGCTTTTTAAAGACGACTTTACGGATACCCGTATCCTGCGGAAATATGTGGACGATGCCAGTGATTTTGAAAACGTGATCCGCCAGTTTGAAAACAAGGGAGCAGATCCTTTGTTTGTCTTTAACGTGACCATGCAAAATCACAGCTCCTATTC
>JAILDL010000099.1 GCA_024689465.1 Lachnospiraceae bacterium | reverse complement strand
GTTTTCCTGGAAAAGATGGCGGATTTCTTCCGCTATAACGTGCGAATGGGGAAGGAAGATACCACCATTGCCCAGGAACTTGAAATGGTGGAGAACTATATTTATATTTTAAATGTACGGTTTGCGGGAGACATTCATTTTAAGAAGCAGGTAAATGCAAGGCTCTTAGACCATGCAATGCCGGGTATGATCCTGCAGCCCATTGTGGAAAATGCGGTCAATCACGGTATCCGTGACATGCTGGGAGAAGGAAGGATCTTACTTTCCATCGATCAGAAGGACGGGTACATTGCCATAACCGTGGAAGATAACGGAAGGGGAATGACGAAGGAACAGATCGAGGAAGTATTGAACCGCAGTATGACTGTTCATGACGACGAGTCTACCGGTGTGGGTCTGGATAATGTACTTTCCAGACTGGGGATCTACTATGACACCAACCCGGCGGAAATGGTCAATATAGAAAGTGAAGGACCGGACAAGGGAACCAGAGTGACGCTGTTGTTACCTATCCGGGAGAAGGCGTGATATGTTTCGAATTTTAGTGGCCGATGATGAAGGCATCATGCGGGAATCCATCCGCAGTACAATTGAATCCAACTTTGGCTCTGACTGTGAACTGGTCACTGCCAAAACCGGCCGTGAGGTCATCGAGCTGGCGGAAAGCTTCCGTCCCGATATTGCTTTTGTGGATATCCAGATGCCGGGGCTGTCCGGTATTCAGGCCATCAAAGAGGTGCAGCAGTTTAACAGCAATATTGTGTTCGTGATCATCACCGCCTACGACCGGTTTGCCTATGCGCAGGAAGCCGTGAATCTGGGCGTCATGGAATATATGACCAAGCCTATTAACAAGAAGAAGATCGTGGATGTGTGCGTCCGCGCCATGCGTCAGGTGGAAGAGGCACGACAGAAACGAAGCGATGATCTGAGGGTGCGGGAGAAACTGGAGATCGTGATCCCCATGATCGAGAACGCCTTTATCAATAATCTGTTACAGGAAGATAAGACCGGTGCCGGAAGAGGCTACCTGGATATGCTGGACATCCCCCAGAATTACGCCTATATGGCCGTCCTGGAATTCGGCGAAAGCGATGAGAACGGACACCTTACCAATGCAGTGGGTTCCAACGTGCGGGCCAATCAGGCCTATCACAGCCTGCGGGAGATCGTGGGAGATTTCTTCTCCTGTATCATCGGTCCGGTCATGGGAAACCGTATCGTATTGTACATTCCGGTGGAAAATGAGAAGACCGGTTACGAACAGCGTGTAGAGATCATCACCCGGATCCGGAATATGGTACGCCGTCTGGAAGACAATCTGGAGCTGCGGTTTCGGGTAGGGATCGGCAATGTCAGGGAAGTGTCGGACATTTACCTGTCATATCGGGAAGCGATCCGTGCACTGACGGCCAGCGAAGGCCATGTGGTGCACATCATGGATGTGAATGCTGCAGAATCCAAAAGCGATTATCCCATCGATCTGGAGAATCATTTCTATCAGATGGGGCTTAAATCCGACATCACCGGTTGCTGTTCCATGGGGGTAGAGCTGCTGGAATGGATGAGTGAAGTGGGAGAATATCCCTTTGAAGATTGCAAGGTAAAGGTGCTGGAGCTACTGCTGAATTTAGAGCGCAGGGCCCAGGAAGCCGGAACCTTATCGTTGGAGGAGCGGCACAGAGGAAACTACCTGTCGGAGCTGCAGAATCTTGGCAGCATCTCGGAGGTCCGTTCCTTTCTGATGCATTATATCCAGGAAATCTGCAGTGCTATTGAGGGCAACAAACAGAAAGAATCCGAGCGTGTGGTCAGCCGGGTGGTGGATCACATCCGGGAGCACTTTGCGGAGGATATCACACTGGATGATGTGTCCCGAATGGTGGACATTAGTCCTTATTATTTCAGTAAGCTGTTCAAACAGGAAATGGGTGTCAACTATATTGAATACCTGACGGATCTTCGCATCCAGAAGGCAAAGGAATATATGGCCAATCCCAAGTACAGCATCAAGGAAGTCTGCTCCATGTGCGGCTACTCGGATCCCAATTATTTCAGCCGGATCTTCAAGAAGTACGTGGGCGTATCTCCTTCCGAGTATCGGCAGGGGTGATGGCATCCGGCGCAGGAATGTGATCCTGCGAAAGAATGCGATCCTGCGGATGCAGGACGGCAGGAAAGGGTTTGGATCGGTATGATCGCGCACCTGTGGGGCAGATGCGGACTGGAGAGAAGGGAGGTTACACATGGGGATTTATAACGGGAATAACCGGAGCGTACATAAGGTAACAGGGAAATGTGCGGCACTTTGCATGGCCATTCTCATGGTTCTTTTTACCCTGACCGGATGCGAACAGACCGTTACGGAACATGTAGAAGAGGAATCCGCTACCGGTGCGGAGATCCAGATCGGTATGAGCATCGATTCCTTTGTAATAGAGCGTTGGCTCAGAGACCGGGATGTATTTGTATCCACGGCACAGGAGCTGGGAGCGGAAGTAAACGTACAGTGTGCTTCCGGGGATATCCAGGAACAGATCGATCAGATCAAGTACCTCATCGAGAAGAAAGTGGATGTGCTGGTGGTGATCGCAGTGGATTGCAACGCTCTGGCAGGTGTGCTGAAGGAGGCCAAAAGTCAGGGGATCAAGATCATATCCTATGACCGGCTGGTGGCAAGCAGCAACTGTGATCTGTACATTTCCTTCGATAACTGCGTTGGTTCCTGCATAATCGGAAGCGATTGCCTGGGTAACACCAAGTGCGGTAGAATCGTTGGAGCAAAGAGCTACATCCTTGGTTCCTACTATTCTGATGGAACTCAGCTGGATGTAGCTCTT
>JAILDL010000199.1 GCA_024689465.1 Lachnospiraceae bacterium | reverse complement strand
TGCTTGCTACGGTACCGTCTTCAACAGCTACCTGACCGATCTCCATCTTCATGGACTCGATCATGATCACGTTCTCGCCCTTCTTTACTGCATCGCCGACGTTCTTAACGATCTTTGTTACCTTACCTGCAGCACCGGCGGTAACCTTTACCTTGCCGGCACCGGCAGCTGCAGCCTTGGGAGCTGCGGGAGCAGGAGCAGCCTTAACTGCAGGAGCAGCCTTGGGAGCTGCACCGGTGGAAGCGCCCTCTTCTACTGTTACTTCATATACATTGCCATTTACTGTAATGGTATAGTTCTTCATTTTAAAATTCCTCCTGAATTCGAACAAATAGTGTATTAACGTGTTCTACGGCCAATCTTGCGAATGGAACGAACGACATAACCATCTGCAGAAGCGGCGCCTTCGCTTGCAGCGATCGCAGCAGCGATAACGGCGATCAGTTCTGTGTCATCTGCAGCTTCTTCCTGACGAACGATCTGCTGAACCGCATTGTCAATGGAAGCAATTGCAGGGGACTCTTCCTTCTTTGTAAAGAGAGCCTGGATCTTGGGGATAAATACAAACAGGGAAATGATCAGGCTGATGGTGATCAGGATGATAAAGGTGGTACCCATACCGATCAGTGTGTTCATACCTGCCCGGGCCATTGTTTCACCCAGAGAATACTTTACATCCGTTGACATGGAAAGCAGAGAACCTTCAGTGAAAACGATGGTCTCAACTGCGTCTCTCTTTGAGCCGTCGATCCCAACTTCTACTGTACAGGTGTCTCCGTCAAAAGATGCTTCTGCTGTGGTGATTCCAATAAAATCGCCCATATCATCAGCAGCATTTGCCCAACTGTCAACCGCCTGGATCACAACGGGGTAATCCCCGTAGGCACTGACCTGATCCGTAGCGTAGATCTCCTGGATCATGGAAGTGATCTGTTTCGCGGTTTCGGTTGCGTCTGCAGCTGTGAAATAATCATTTTGAGTAACCGTTTCAGCAGCGCCACAGCCGGTTGTAAGGCCGAGGACACATGCCAGGACAGCTACCAGCATGATGTGTTTTTTCATAGTCTAGTGCATCCTTTCTTAAACGGTACCGTGCTTTTTAAAGGGAAGGTCTTCTCTCTTAGCATATAACATTTCAAAGGCACCGATTACATATTTTCTGGTATCGGCAGCTTCAATAATGCTGTCTACATAACCTCTCTTGGCAGCGCCGGAAGCGGAAACCTGAAGCTTCTCATATTCAGCAGCCTTCTCAGCCTGCACATCTGCGCTCTCGCCATCGTACATGATCTGTGCGGCATGCTTTGCATCCAGAGCACCGATCTGTGCGTTAGGCCATGCAAAAGTAAGGTCTGCGCCGGTAGCCTTTGCATTCATGACTGCATAAGCGGAACCGATCGCCTGACCGATCACTACATTTACCTTGGGAACGGTTGCGGAAGCGAAGGCATAGGTCAGCTTTGCAGCAGCCTTGGCGATCTTCTTCTCGGAACATTCGCAGGAAGCAAAGCCCTTTACATTGGTAAGGGACAGTACAGGGATCTCAAATGCATCACAGAAAGCTACGAAATCAGCTGCCTTCTCACATCCTGCAGGAGTAAGGACTGCATCAAACTTCTCGGCTTCCTTGCCGTTCTCATCCAGAACAGCGCTGCGGTTTGCAACTGCACCAACGGTGGTTCCGTTCAGACGCAGGAAACCGGTAACCATGCTCTTTGCATAGTCTTTCTTAACTTCGACAAATACGTTGTCATCAGCGATGGTAGAAAGCAGTGCTGCGGTATCTGCGGTAAAGCCGTCCAGATTAGCGCATACACGGTTCAGATCATCGGTAACATCGAGAGCCGGTGCTTCATCTTCATTATTGGAAGGAAGCATACTAACCAGTGCACGGATCTGTGCATAGATCTCCTCTTCGGTTCCTACAAAATCAGCATTACCTGCTTCTTCTGCCTGGAATGCAGCGGAGGAAGTATCTTTCTTATCCTTGTTGTTGCCGTCAACGGCATTGGGGGAGTTCACAAACAGAGAAGCATCCTTTGCTTCCATAAATGTGAAGTCGGTCAGTGCGGGAACAAGTGCAAGTCCGCCGCCTGCCTTTCCGAAGATGGCTGTAACCTGAGGGATCACGCCGCTTGCTTCTGTCTGCTTGCGATAGATCTCACCCAGTGCGTTCAGCGCATCGGTAGACTCCTGCAGTCTCAGTCCTGCAGAATCCAGAATTCCAATAACAGGTGCTCCTACTTTCAGCGCAAGATCATACAATCTGGTGATCTTCTTGGCGTGCATCTCACCGATGCTGCCGCCCAGAACAGATGCATCCTGGCTGTAAACGTATACGAGGCTGCCATCGATTACTCCATAGCCGGTAATGACACCGTCAGAAGGAGTTTCCGTCTGTTTCAGATTAAAATCGGTTGCTCTTGCAGAAACCAGAGCACCAATTTCAACGAAACTGTTTTCATCGAGCAGAGAAAGGATTCTCTGGCTCGCCTTTGAAGTGTTACTCATTAGTTGGCCCTCCATTTATAAAATGTGATACGAAAACGATTCTCATCCGTTTTGGGATAGGATCCCTTCGCGGATGTTACCCGTTTTTCTGTAAAAACAGTTGAAAAAAGAGCATAAAAATGCCTTGTTTCATACATTCTTTGATAGTATAACACAAACGTTTCCGCAATCCTAGAATTATTTTCACAAAGTTAGCCCTACTTTTGCCACATCTTCTAGTGTTTTTTGCAATGTTGCGAACGTACTGTTTCAGTAACAGGTGAAATAAAAAAGCCGCTCTCCTTTCAAAGGAAAACGGCTCATCTTTGAGTATAACCTCACAATGTGAGAAAGCGTTTCAGATCTGCACGGTCTTGACGATCTGTTCGTCTGCGGCGATCTCCCGCTCCACCTGTTCCCGGAACTCTTCCATCTGTACCTGGGACAGCTCCGGCAGATCTTCCAGAGACTGGATGCCGAAGGAACGCAGAAACTGCTGGGTGGTTCCAAAGAGGATGGGACGACCCGGGGCATCTTTTCGGCCGATCTCCGCTACCAGATCCAGTTCCACCAGTTTGTTCACCGCATGGTCACAGTTGACACCGCGGATCCGCTCTACATCCAGCTTGGTCACCGGTTGCTTGTAGGCGATGATGGATAAGGTCTCCAGGGCGGTATCCGACAGGGTATACTGTCTGGGGGCCTTGGCGATCTTGATCAGATAATCGTAATAGTCATTCTTGGTGCACAGCTGAAAGGAATCTCCCAGCTGGATCAGTTCGATCCCCGAGTCCGGACGCTCATAACTTTCCTTCAGCTCTGCCAAAATCTCCCGTGTTGTTTTCTTGTCCTCTTCGATCACATCCATGAGACGGCCGATGTCTACCGCTTCTCCCATGGTAAACAGCACCGCTTCCAGGACGGCTTTTGCTTTATCGCGTTCCATTTTCTATCCTCATGCCCGCATCTAAAAATAACAGGCGCTTTATTTTCTCTTACGTTATGCGGTTTCTTCCAGATTGGAAGTGATCAGGATGTCTCCGCACAGCTTCTCCTGGGAAATAACGATATCACCCGTTTTCATCATTTCCAGGATCAGCAGGAAGGTAACGATGATCTCCTGCTTGGATTTCTGCTTTTCCAGAAGGCTCCGAAAGGAACAGGTCCGGTTCTTTTTCAGATATTCCCGAACGTAATTCTCCTTGGCTTCCAGGTCGATCTCTTCCTTCTCGATCTTACCGAAGGAGGAACGGATGGGGTCTACCTTGTACTCCTGCCGCTTTAACATGAACTGGAAGATCTCGTTGAGCTTGGCCAGGTTCGTATCCCCGATGAGCGTCTCGTAATCAACCGGTGGCTTGTACTCCGACACTTCCGCAGGAATATGGCTGGTACGGAAAAAGCTCTTTGCCGCATCCATCTCCCGGTCCTTCAGCTCATAGGACATATATTTGTACATCTTATATTCCAGCAGCTTTTGAACCAGTTCGGCTCTGGGGTCTTCCTCTTCCTCATCCTCCTGAGTCGGCTGCTTGGGAAGGAGCATCTTACATTTGATGTCCAGAAGGGTGGCGGCCATGACCAGAAACTCGCTCATGACGTTCATATCTTCCGTTTCCATGGCGCGGATGTATTCCATGTACTGGTTGGTGATCTCCACGATGGGGATATCAAAGATATCTATTTTGTTCTTATCGATAAGATGGAGTAAGAGATCCAGCGGACCGTCAAATACTTCCAGTTTTACTTCCAGTGCCAAAACAAACTCCTTTTAAAGACCGAACAAATCTATTTTACCCAATTCGGTTCAGATTGCAAACCGTCAGTTCCCCGGGGTTAAACAGGCGCACCTTGATGGAATGCACACCCAGGCCGCGGCTGATCACCATATGCTTTTCCTGATCTTCTCCGGTAAACAGACCGCTGTCATATTTGGGAAACAGACGAAGGGAGGGAGAGATCACACCGCCCAGTAAGGGGAGACGCACGATCCCGCCATGGACATGGCCGGATAAGGTCAGATCTGCGCCGTATTTCTCATAAGCAGGAAAATAATCGGGATGATGGGCCAGCAGGATCTCAAAGCGATCCCTGCCGGCACTGCCGATGCTCTCTGCAATCTCCTGAACAGAAGGCTGCACTTTATTAAAATGCAGATAATATCTTTTCGGCAGGGATAAGCCGGAAAGCCGGATCCCGTATTCATCCAGAAGGGCCGAATCGTTATCCAGAAAATGCACCATGGGCAACTTGGAAATATATTCCGCAAAAAGCTTTCCGTAGCGCTCGGGCCTGTTTTTCGCACGATCTTCATGGTTTCCTATAGCGTGATAGATGGTATAGCGGGTGGAAAGGTCTCTTAACAGCTGCACCGCATGATCCATCTTCTGTCCGTAATCCTCGGAGGAAGCCTTCTTTGCATTGATCATATCGCCGCCAACCAGGATAAAATCCGGCACTTCCCGATCGATGGCATCGATCAGCCGCTCATTTCCCGGCCCGTAGGAACTGTTATGCAGATCCGACAGGAAAACGAATTTCACGTCTTTTTTTAATTTTGGGGAGGAAAAGGTATAGGTAACCTTCTCAAAATTATTGACATCATGCGCGATCCACACAATGAGGATCACAACCAGTGCAAACAATACCCCGATCCAGATCATAGGCACCTCTCCAAAAATAACCCCTGATGATGAAAAATCCCTGAATCACAAGTGACTCAGGGATTCTTAAGCTTTTAGTTGTATTTGCGCTTTCTAGCAGCTTCAGACTTCTTCTTACGCTTTACGCTGGGCTTCTCGTAGTGCTCTCTCTTGCGGATCTCCTGCTGGATACCTGCCTTCGCACAACTTCTCTTAAATCTACGTAATGCGCTATCTAAAGATTCGTTCTCTTTTACGATAATGCTGGACATCTACACCTGACCTCCCTTCAGTCCCTTCGCGATACTGCGACTGATTGGGTTTCTAACGCACCTTAATGCGCAATTGATATTATAAGCAACAAACGATGACTCGTCAACCCATTTTTTGAATTAATATCCTATGGGGATGGGAAATCACTGAATCTGGCTTTCCAGAACCGCTACCGCTTCCTTCAAAGCATCGGGAATACCGGCTGTATTCTTACCACCGGCCTGTGCCATATTGGGACGGCCGCCGCCCCCACCGCCTACCTTGGAAGCAATGCCCTTGATCAGGTTGCCGGCATGTGCTCCCTGCTTCATGGCTCCATCGGTTGCCATAGCTACCAGGTTTACCTTGCCGCTTTCATCGGATGCAAGAACGATCACGCCTTCGCCCAGCTTGTTCTTCAGCTGGTCGCCCAGGTCTCTTAAGCCGTTCATATCTACGCCACTTACAGATACAGCCAGGAGCTTTACGCCCTTCACTTCCTGTACCTGGTCCATAACATCGCCCAGAGAGCTCTGTGCTGCCTTGGCCTTTAAGGACTCTACTTCCGAAGACAGAGCCTTTACTTCTGCCATCAGGGATGTAAGACGCTCTGCCAGATTGGAAGGCTGTGCCTTTACAATGGCAGCTGCTGCATTCAGCTCTTCTTCCAGTTTCTGGTAGTATTCCGTTACATGGCTGCCGGTAATGGCTTCGATACGACGAACGCCGGCTGCCACACCGGATTCGGATAAGATCTTGAAGTTTGCGATCTCACCGGTATGCTTTACATGGGTACCACCGCAAAGTTCCTTGGAGAAGTCTCCCATGGATACCACGCGAACTGTCTCGCCGTACTTCTCTCCGAACAGCGCCATGGCACCGCTCTTCTTTGCATCTTCAATGCTCATGATATCGGTGTTGACCGGCAGGTCTTCTCCGATCTTGGCATTTACAATGGCTTCTACCTTGGCGATCTCTTCCTTGGTCATAGCCTGTCCGTGGCTGAAATCAAAACGGGTCCGGTTTCCGTCCTGGAAAGAGCCCTGCTGTTCTACATGATCGCCCAGTACCTGCTGCAGTGCAGCCTGTAACAAGTGGGTAGCGGAATGGTTCTTGCAGGTATTGTTTCGGTTCAACACATCCACTTTCAGGGTAACGGCTGCATCCTTCTGAAAGATTCCTGCAATAACCTTACCTACATGACCGACTCTGCCGCCGGGAAGCTTGATGGTATCGGTTACTTCAAAGGTAGCATCCCCAGCTGTGATCACACCGTAGTCACCGGTCTGGCCACCCATGGTTGCGTAAAAAGGAGTCACATCGGTTACGATGGTTCCCTCTTCTCCGCAGCTTAAGGAATCCTTTAAGGACTCCTGATCTGCAAGACCAAGGATCTTTCCTTCTGCCTGCAGCTTCTCATAACCAACGAAGGTGGAAACCGCATCTTCGGGAAGGGTATCAAACAGCGCTGCGCTGCCTACCGACAGCTTCGCGGAGAAATTCTGATTGTCTCTGGCCTTCTGCTTCTGCTCTTCCATGGCAGCTGCAAAGCCCTTTTCGTCAACGGTCAGCTTTTCTTCTTCCGCTAACTCTACCGTCAGCTCCAGAGGGAATCCGAAGGTATCGTAGAGATAGAAGGCTTCCTTTCCGTCGATGGAAGTACTCTTTTCTGCCTTCTTCTGCTCCAGGATCTTCTGGAACTCCTTCATGCCGTTTTCCAGAGTGGATTCGAAACGAACGATCTCCTTCTCCAGCTCGGATAAAATAAACTCGCGATTCTTAACAAGAAGAGGATAGCTCTCATTGTAGATCTCGGAAATGTACTTTCCGGCGATGGTAAGGAGCTGCTCCTTTTGAAGGCCAAGCATACGGCCGTGACGGACCGCACGACGGATCAGACGACGGAGAACGTAGCCTGCGCCTGCATTGGAGGGAAGAAGCTTTGCTTCGTCTCCGATGAGCATAACAGAGGTTCGCAGATGATCTGCCAGGATACGCATGGAACGGGTCATCTTCTCGTCTGCATTGTATTTCTGCTTACTTGCCTCTTCGATATAGGCAATGATGGGTGCAAACAGGTCGGTCTGGTAAACGTCCTTGGATCCGTTTAAGAACGCAAGGATACGTTCCAATCCCCAACCGGTATCTACATTCTTCTGCTTTAAGGGAGTCAGATGACCGTCCTTATGCTTCTCATACTGCATAAACACGTCATTACCAAGCTCCGTATACTTGCCGCAGCTGCAGCCGGGGCCGCAATTGGGACCGCAATCGGGCACATCTGCGATATAGAACATCTCGCTGTCGGGACCGCAGGGACCGTATTCCAA
>JAILDL010000086.1 GCA_024689465.1 Lachnospiraceae bacterium | reverse complement strand
CTTGCATCGATGGCTTCCTTACGCTTCTTATCCTGTGCTTCGTACTCAGCAGCTTCCTTTACTGCACGATCGATCTCGTCATCAGACATGTTGGAACCTGCAGTAATAGTGATGTGCTGTTCCTTGCCGGTACCCAGATCCTTTGCGGATACGTTTACGATACCGTTTGCATCAATATCGAAGGTAACTTCGATCTGAGGAACCCCTCTCATTGCAGGAGGGATACCATCCAGACGGAACTGGCCAAGGGACTTATTATCTCTTGCAAACTGTCTCTCACCCTGGAGAACGTTGATATCTACAGCGGTCTGGTTATCAGCAGCAGTAGAGAATACCTGGCTCTTCTTGGTAGGAATAGTTGTATTTCTCTCGATCAGCTTGGTTGCGATACCGCCCATGGTCTCGATAGACAGAGACAGAGGGGTAACATCCAGCAGCAGGATCTCGCCTGCGCCGGCATCGCCTGCCAGCTTACCACCCTGAATGGAAGCACCGATGGCTACACACTCATCAGGGTTCAGAGTCTTGTTGGGCTCCTTGCCGGTCAGCTGCTTAACCTTTTCCTGTACAGCAGGAACACGGGTAGAACCGCCGACTAACAGAACCTTGGTAATATCGTTATTGGTAAGACCTGCGTCTCTCATGGCATTCTGTACAGGGATAGCTGTACGCTCGATCAGGTCATGGACCAGCTCTTCAAACTTAGCTCTGGTCAGATTCATATCAAAGTGCTTTGCACCGGTTGCATCTGCAGTAATGAAAGGCAGGTTGATATTGGTGGTTGTAGCAGAAGAAAGTTCCTTCTTAGCCTTCTCAGCGGCTTCCTTTAATCTCTGCAGTGCCATCTTATCCTTGGATAAGTCGATGCCTTCCTGCTTCTGGAATTCCGATACCATCCAGTCAATGATCTTCTGATCGAAGTCATCACCACCTAATCTGGTATCACCGTTGGTAGAAAGAACTTCGATAACACCATCACCGATCTCGATGATGGAAACATCAAAGGTACCACCACCTAAGTCGTATACCATGATCTTCTGTTCCTTCTCATTGTCCAGACCGTAAGCAAGTGCTGCTGCGGTAGGCTCGTTGATGATACGCTTTACATCCAGACCTGCGATCTTACCGGCATCCTTGGTTGCCTGACGCTGAGCATCGTTAAAATATGCAGGAACGGTGATAACTGCTTCCGTTACCTTTTCGCCCAGGTAGGATTCTGCATCTGCCTTTAACTTCTGCAGGATCATTGCGGAGATCTCCTGAGGAGAATACTTCTTTCCGCCAATCTCCTTCTTATAATCGGTACCCATCTCTCTCTTGATGGAAGAAATGGTATTTTCTGCATTGGTTACAGCCTGACGCTTTGCAGGTTCACCAACCAGTCTTTCGTCATTCTTTGTAAAAGCTACAACAGAGGGTGTTGTACGTGCGCCTTCTGTGTTTGCGATAACGGTGGGCTTGCCACCTTCCATAACTGCTACGCAGCTATTGGTTGTTCCTAAGTCGATACCTATAATCTTGCTCATGGTCTAAATCCTCCTATTTCCATTCCTATAGAATCAAATCTGTGATCTTTATTCCGTAACAGCTACCATGCTGTGTCTGACGACTGTATCGTGATATTTATATCCTTTTTGCAACTCCTGCGCTACGGTTCCGCTTTCGTATTCCTCGCTCTGAACCTGCATCACCGCGTTGTGCAATTCCGGATCAAAGGGCTGTCCCACCGCTTCAATGGGGGTCACGCCCAGGTTATCCAGCTCTGTCATAAGCTGCTTGTAGATCTTATCCATACCGTCTGCAAAGGCACTGCCTTTTTCTTCTTCCGGTACGCTTTGAAGGCCTCGCTCGAAGTTATCTACCACCGGCAGGATCTTTTCGATCACGCTTCTAGCACCGATCTCAAACATCGCCTGCTTTTCCTTCTCGCTGCGCTTGCGGAAGTTATCGAACTCTGCCATCTGGCGTTTTACCTGATCTTCCAGAGCACCGATCTTTTCCTTGAATGCTTCCTTTTCCTTATCTTTCTTAAAGAAGCCCTTCTTGGGTTCCTCAGTGGTTTCCTTCGGGTCTTCTGCTGCCTCTTCAGAAGAATCAACGTTTTCGTCTGCTGCTTCCTGCTCAGCGGCTTCTTCCGCAACTTCAACAGTCTCTTCCGCAGCATTTTCTTCGGAAGCCTTCACATCTTCGGTTTCTTCTGCAGGGTTTTCTTCGAAGACTTCGCTTTTTAATTCATCAATGGTTTTGCCTTTTTTCTCTTTCTGTTCTGCCAATACTGCTCAACTCCTAACTCTTTTTGTACATGGAATCCAGCTGGCCCCGAATGGTCTTCAAGGTATCGATTACCTTTTCGTAATTCATCCGCTTAGGGCCTACGATTCCGATGGTGCCCTTCATCCCGTCTCCCAGTTCGTAGGTGGCAGTGACCACGCTACAATCCTTCATGTTCTGAATGGGCGATTCGTTTCCGATATATACCTGAATGCCGGTGCCGTTTTCTTCGGATAACGCATCCGTCACCAGCTCTGTTAATTGCTGTTTTTCTTCAAATGCAGTGATGATCTCGCTGGCCTTGCTGCCATCGGATAATTCCGGGTACTTGAAAATATTGTTGGTACCGCTGGTGTAAACCTCCAGATCATCATCCTGCTGAATGGCTTCTGCCACTGCATCAATGACGCCGCCCACGATGTCGCTGTGGATACCTGCCTGGTTCTTTAATGCCGCGATCATACCCAGGTTGATCTCTTCCAGAGACAGGCCGTTTAAATGGGTATTTAACAAAATGTTGAGCTTCAGGACTTCTTCGTCCGTCAGTTCCTCCGATACCGGAAGAACGTGATTACGGATCACATTGCCCTCTACCACAACCACCGCCAGAAGCTGATTGGCATCGATACGGGATAGCTGCAGGAATTTCACCTTGTTCCGGTGGGTGGAAGGAGCGGTTACCATGGTGGCATACTCGGTATTTACCGCCAGCACCTTGGCTACCTGCTGCAGAAGATTTTCGATCTTATCTTCCTTCTCCAGGAGCATCTGGCTCATATCCTGAACCTGTTTCGCCTGCTCGCTGACTTTCCTTGCTTTCTCCTCCAGGGCTTCTTCCTTGGCGATCATCATGTGATCTACATAGAAACGATACCCCTTATCCGAAGGGATACGCCCAGCGGAAGTATGCGGCTGCAGGATGTAACCCATTTCCTCCAGATCCGACATCTCATTGCGGATCGTCGCGGAGCTTAAGTTCAAGTCCGTATACTTGGAACTGGTACGGCTTCCCACCGGTTCCCCGGTCTCCAGATAGTTCCGGATGATCGCCTCCAGGATCTTAACTTTTCTTCCGTCCAGTTCTTCCATGCTGCCCTCCGTCGGTGCAGGGTAAAGTCTTTCGGCTCTTTTGTTAGCACTCATATTTTTGGAGTGCTAACATCTTCGTACCTTAAGTTACCACTTTGACTATGGGATGTCAACGTGTAAACTCATAAACAATTTCTAAAGGATTTCTAAACAGGGATCAGTACACGAAATGCAAAAACAGTTGCATGACAAAGCACAGATTTATGCCTAGAAGGATCGGTACCCATCTGTCAGAAACATTTGCTTCCTCTGTTGATAATGAAGTTCCAGCGTTTAATGATCTTCCCAAAACCAACAATACCGGATACAGCAGTGGCAGGAAATATCGCCCCTGCAGGCCACCAACTGCTTTTTCTCCCACGTCATTCCATTGCAAATACTCCGATGTTACGATCAAAAGGGATGCTAATAACGTTACCACTATCATAACAACCAGTGCCGGAACATCGGTCTCATCAGCCTTTTTACGCATTTCACCCGTTTCTGCCTTTTCCACTGCTTCCGTCTCAAATCGATCCCTTAAAATCCAGATCAGGAGGCAGATCAGAAGCAGCATTACCAGAAAGGCATTGGTCGTAAAGGATAACGCACCCATATGGCTGCCCACCATGGTCTTAAGCAGATCCGCACCATAGATCAGTACCGTATTGATCAGTGCCAGAACAAACAGGTGGGGATTGTGCAAGATGTAGTCTTTCTGATAGTTACTCAGGGTAAAATGACTTTCCAGAAAGCTGCCGGAAATATGGAGCCATACCAGGGAAGCCGCCGCTACCAGAGTTCCCAGCGTAAGAGCATGGGTAATATACCCCCTCTTTCCGCCAAAAGCTTTCTGGGGGATCAGGAATAATAGCAGGCAGAACACCACGTATACGATCTTATATTGGCTAAGAAGCAGGGCAACTGCATACAAAAGCACCATTTCCGGAAGAGTGATCTGTTTGTCTGTATAGCGATACCGGCAGACCAAAGCCACCAACAGGCATACTAAGGCCGTCACCACCGCATCGGAAGAAATGGAGGCTGCCAGTTCCAGTCCCATGGGAAGCATGCTGATCCAGACAATGTACTTCTTTCCAACCGGTGTCAGCAGGATTGCCAGGTAAAACAGGATTCCTGCAAACAGGAAGTTTAGTCCACGAGCTAACATCACACTAAAAAGGAAGTTCCTACTAAATAAACGCGCTATGGCAAAGCCGATTGCCTGTGCGACATAGGAAACCGGCGAATACAAGGCCATATTGTTATACTGATAGGATACTTTCGTATCCTCCGTGATCTGAAAATCTCTCTGATACCAGGTTTCATACAAGGAAAGGTTCATGCTGTCGCTTTCTGTAGCCCATCCTTCCGGTATAGAAAAGGAATTCTCCGCATCGCCTTCTGCATTTACCGGAGAGATCCAGGTCCCTTCGGACACTTCATAAGCACGACAGTAGTGGTTCTTAGCATCCGGCTCAGATAGGATCGGGCATACCAGGAAATACAGAATTCCCAGCGATACGTACAAGAAGACAAAGTTTCTCTCTATGCTTTTGCCCTGACAGAAAAGCGCATAGAACAGGAACAAAAGGATCGTAATGCCAAAGGCCAGCAAAAGCAGTTTGGAACGGGAATAGGAATCAAAAACCATGATATAGTCTGCCGATATTCCTTCGGCGGCATTACCCAGATACAGTCCTATGGGCGCTTCCCCTGTCGCCATAATGCGAAGAGTCAGATCGCCTGCAGGAATCCGGTGCAGGTTTACCGGAAGGTAATAATAATAAATATTTGGGATCTGACTGGGCAGGATCGTCCATGAGCCCAATGTCTGCGATTCCTGAAATAAGCTGATGGTAATTTCACTTCCGGCATAATCGTAGGAATCCGCATTTACATCAAAGCGCAGTGCCATGTACTCGATGTCATGAGCAGAAAAGGGAATGGTCTGTTCATATACGGTGCCCTGAATTGATACAGATGATACGATATCCTCCGAAAAGTCCGGATACTGCTGGTATACATACCTATCTCCGTTATTCTGCACCAGCAAATAAAGAACAACCATAACAACCAAACATATTGCTATTTCTCGTATGCAAGAATGCAATACATGCATCAGTTTTCCCAGCTGTTTCACTTTCTTTTCTCCCGTTAATAAACAAAATACAAAAATAACTGCATCAAAAAGCATAAATGAAAGGATATCAACAAGGGAATACTTCGTTCCACACTCCGCTGTTCGTCTTTCAGTAACGCAGGCAGGTCAGATGGTTCTCTGATGGTTCTTCTGCCTAATACTAATAAAAGCGGAAACAATATCGGAATAAAATATCGTCCCTGTAATCCCCCTACCAGTTTCTCTCCTGGCGCATTCCATTGAATGTATATGGATGAGAAGATCAATACGATTGTAAGAATTGAAACCAGCACAAACGAAACCGCACCAAGGCAATCAGCCTTTCGCTCTTTTCGAAGTTGACGATCCCTTGTGAGCCAACTAATAAAGCATCCCATAATGATCAGCACCAAAAATGGGCTGGTCTCCAACTCCAGTGCCCCCATCTTACTACCGATCATCGTCTGTATTAATTCTGTGCAATATACCAAAAACGTACTTACCAACACTAACACAAAGGCTTTCGGATTATATCGGATAAAATCCTTTTGCGCGTTACTCAGGGAATATTGATGACTAAGAAAACTTGAAGAAATATGCAACCATCCCAGCGATGTTATGAGTACCAGCCCTCCCAGGACAAATGCATGAATAAAGTATGCTTTCTTTCCTCCAAATGCATTTGCCGGGATTAAAAACAGTAGCAAGCAGCAACCTACATACACAATTTTATATTGTCCCAGCAGAATTGCCACAGCATACAACAAGATCAGCTCTGCTTTACTGACTTTAGCGGTTCCATAACGGTATCTGCAGACCATGGAGACCAATAGACAAACTAATGCTGTAGTGATCATATCCGGAGAAATAGAGACTGCCAGTTCCATTCCCATTGGCAGCAAAGCAACCCACAGAAGATAATGTTTCCCGATGGGAGATAAATGAATTGCCAGATAAAAAAGTGCACCCGCCATAACAAAAGTGAGCAATCTGGCAAACATCACGGTTGCCAGAAAATTATGAGTGAACAATCTGGCTACAGCAAAAGCAGTGGCCTGAGGCAAATATGACACTGGTGAATACAACGCCATATTGTTAAACTGATATAATTCTTTCCCCTCGTCTTCAATTTGATAGTCCCTTTGAAACCAGGATTCATACAACGATACTTGCGTCGCCCCGTTTGCATTAACCCATCCTTGCGGAAGCGCAAAAGCACCTTCTGCATCTCCCTGCGCATTGGTCCTTGAAAGGAATGCGCCTTCGGAAACTTCATAGGCTCTGCAATAATGGTTCTTTGCATCGGGTTCAGACAGTATCGGGCATACCAGCAAATACAATAAGCCCAGAGAAATATATAGATAAAGG
>JAILDL010000049.1 GCA_024689465.1 Lachnospiraceae bacterium | reverse complement strand
TGACCTCTGCGGCAGCAGGTGCCATTGCCCATGCTTTGCGGGCAGTTACGGTACCGGGGGAAGAGGTACTGACCTTTGCACCCTACTTTCCGGAATATGGACCATATGTGACCGGAACGGGGGCGATTCTCAAAGTGGTTCCGCCGGATACGAAAGCATTTCAGATCGACTTTGCAGCTTTGGAAAACCTCTTTAACGAGAAGACCGCTGCGATCCTGATCAATTCGCCTAATAATCCTACCGGCATCGTCTACAGCGATGAGACCCTGCAGAAGCTGGCAGAGCTTTGCAGAAAAAAAGAAAAAGAGTACGGACATACGGTCTTTATCATTTCCGATGAACCCTATCGGGAGATCGTATTTGACGGGCAGAAAGCCCCTTTGATCCATGGGTATTATGACCATACTATCATGTGCTATTCGTTCTCCAAGTCTCTGTCCGTTCCCGGAGAACGAATCGGCTATCTGGCCGTTAATCCGAAGCGCGAGGATGCGGAAAAGATCGTGAACATGTGCGGTCAGATCTCCAGAGGAACGGGACATAATTGCCCTGCGTCTCTCATTCAGCTGGCGATGGCAGAGAACCTGGAAATTACCGCGGACGTATCGGTGTATGAGACAAACCGGAATCTGCTTTTCGATGCTCTGACTGGTTTGGGCTTTTCCGTTGTCAAACCGGGCGGAACCTTCTATATTTTCCCCAAGGCTCTGGAGGAAGATTCCATAGCCTTCTGCAATAAGGCCAAGAACTATGACCTGATTCTGGTACCGGCTGACAGTTTTGGTTGTCCCGGATATTTCCGCATGGCATATTGCATTGATACGGAGAAAGTAGAGCGGGCTATCCCGCAGCTGCGGAAATTCGTAGAGACGGAGTATCCCAATCGGTGATAGGGACCTAAGTGGATCCTTTCGATGTGAACTGTCAGGCCATATGGATATCGCCTGAATAATTATGGTCAGTTAGGAGAAAAACCAACCATGCTGGAACTACTCAAAGCATTTCTATTTGGAATTGTAGAAGGGATCACGGAGTGGCTTCCGGTCAGCAGTACCGGACACATGATCCTGTTAAATGAATTTGTCACCTTAAATGTATCGGAAGCCTTCTGGGAACTGTTCCTGGTAGTGATCCAATTGGGAGCGATCCTGGCGGTTATTGTGCTGTTCTGGAATAAGATCTGGCCCTTTGGAAAGAAGAATAATCCCCAGCCGGTGAAGGATACAGGCATCTTATCCTGGTGCAGAAAAGATGTCTGGGTGATGTGGTTTAAGGTGATCGTGGCATGCCTGCCGGCGATCATCTTTGTGGTATTGGGACTGGATGATACCTGCGATGAACTGTTTTATAATCCGGTCTGCGTGGCAGCAGCTCTGATCCTGTTTGGTATCGCTTTTATCGTAGTGGAGCAGGTGCATGTAAAGAAGGGCTTTCAGCCAAAGATCACTGACATCGGACAGATCAGCTTTCTGACGGCATTTCTGATCGGTCTGTTTCAGCTTTTGGCAGCAGCATTCCCCGGAACCTCCCGTTCCGGAGCAACCATTGTAGGGGCACTGCTCATCGGTGTTACCCGTACGGCAGCAGCGGAATTTACCTTTATCCTCGGTATCCCGGTAATGCTGGGAGCAAGTCTTTTAAAGATTGTTAAGTTCGGCTTTTCCTTTACAGGAACGGAGCTTTCGCTGCTTCTGGTGGGGATGCTCACAGCTTTTGTGGTATCCATTCTGGTGATCCGCTTCCTCATGGGTTTTGTAAAGAAGCATGACTTTCGTATCTTTGGATGGTACCGGATCGTATTGGGACTTCTGGTGTTAGTGTATTTCTATGTATTATAACCATCCCAAGAGAATCCTTGCCTGATCCATCAAAAAGGAGAACCGGAATGGGGCGAGTTACGCTTTTTAACAATTTTATTGCAAAGTATCGTGCAGCCATAGTGATAGGACTTATCACTATGGCGCTTCTGTATTGGTTCGTTTTATATGATGGCGATGGCTATATCTTTCAGATTTCGCCGGCATTTAACGGAAAGGAAATGCAAGTACAGGCAATTAATGATCATTCTGTTGAGGAGCAGATTCCTTTCCATGCTCATGATCTGGAGCATCTGGTTTTGCACTTTGATCTGCAACAAGAACGATCTGATTATTCAGACACCAGGATCATAATTGAAATTCTGCAAAAGGACAGACCCTTGGGTTTATGGGAATTATCTGCAGAACAGACAAATGCACCCTATGATTGCTATGTTTATACGAACCTCCATAATCTTCCTGCGGAGAACCTTACGTTGAAGATCTCGGCAAAAGGAACAGGAAAGGTGGGGATTGTTGTTGGCGAAACGACGGAGGGCGTTTCCGTTGATTACAGGGCGTTCGTGACATCCTATTCCCGTGCCAGATTGCTACTGACTTTTTTTGCTGTTTTGCTG
>JAILDL010000031.1 GCA_024689465.1 Lachnospiraceae bacterium | reverse complement strand
AAACATGCTGGCAGCGATCTATGGAATCCCGGACGGGGATCCCATAGGCTTTACGCATGTCTTTTTCCCTGTGGATAAATTTGAGGAGATCCAAAAGAAAGAGCACTGGATCTTTGCTCGAAAAGAGGAAGGTTATCTGGCCCTCTGGTGCAGTGAAGAAACCATGGAAGAGCATGACGATCGTCTCATGGGCGCGGAGCTGCGGGTATATTCCAGAAACCATGCCTATGCCGTAATCTGCGGCAGCCGGGCAGAGGACGGAGATTTCCGGGAATTTATACAAAAAACGGAGCATATGAACCTGTCATATGCTCCGGAGGATCGGTGTCTTTTCGTGAAAGGAAAGGAATTCCTTCGCTGGTATCAAAGCGACGATAAGACCCAGTATCTCTAAAAAACGTTCAGTTTAATTTATTGCGTTGACGGTAGGCTCTCCACTGGTTTTCGAAGAAGTCGTCAGGCTGAGGTACAGGCCGGACCGGTCGCCATGAGGTGTGGACCGATCCATTTTCGGTTAAAACGATTTCCTGAATACGGGAGTTTAAGCTGCCGTCTTCTAACCTACAACGAAACAGCTCCGGAAGTTCTTCTTCGGGAGTTCCGCCTGTCGGCTTAATACCATCGGAAGCCGTATAAAGAGCGGAACCGCGGCTTCCTGCTTGTGCCTGGATATAGTCCTGCATAGCGTACAGATACATTTTTCGGGTCATAAGCATATCGTATAGACGATAATAAATCGATAACTGGGAAGCTTCCGGTCGTTTTACGGTTGCTTCAAAATGCGCCAGCAGATCATCGGTTTTTTGCTGTGCAGCCCGGATGGTTTCTGCCTGACGGATCATACCGCCGGCTGCACTCATCTCGGCAGTCAGTTCCTGCCAGAGATCTCCGGCTGTGCGGGTTCCGAGTGCCTGTGCAGGCATGGAAATAAATTGCTGTACCTGTTCATAAAGCAGTTCTTCATCCTCTTTGGTCAACGAAGCGGTTTCTTCCGGTGAATCTTCCTCCGCCAGCCTGCGAAGATGAATACTTTCGGATACTCTGATGGCTCCGGCTTGTCCTGCATTTAAAGCAGAACCGCCGGGGCGGGTAACACCGTGGCTTCCGTTTACCTCGCCAACGGCAAATAAGCCACGGATGCAGGTTTCCCAATTGGCATCCGTTGCCAGACCGCCGTTGTTGTGCTGGGCACATACTGCGATCTCCAAAGGTTCCGTGTACAGATCCACCTGATGATCGGCATAGAATGAGATGGCCGGCTCATTCATGTGACGAAGTCGTTCGATGGGAGTGCCAAAGAGAGCCCCGCCTTTCTTCAGATATTCATAAGCTTCCGGTGAGAGTTTATCAAAAGGAATGGGCTTATTCCCGGGATTATCCCGAAAATCCAGAAATACCCGGCGACCTCTCAGGATCGTTTCCCGATAGACCAGAAGATCGATGATGGAAGAGCCGTCTTGTATCTTACGTACATCAAAGGGCCACTGATATCCTTTCATGAAGATCAGGGATAGCATCTGCCCTTCGTCGGTGAAGTAATCGCTCAAAAATTCTCTTGCGTTCTCTCTGTTCTGATCCGTTGAGATGAATCGGGGCAGTACCTGCATATAGGTTCCGGACACATTCCAGCGGGGACGAATGGAAGCCATACCGAATTGCCATTCGGTAAGATTCTTGCCGTGTACACCTGCTGCAAAGGCCATGCCGCTGCCGCCCAGTTGGGAAGCGGGATAAACACTGTCCCGATAGATGCCGGCAGGCCCGCCGGTGGCAAGAACCACATTCCGGCTTCGAATGAGAAGGTAGTCTTCTGCGCCGGTGGTTTTATCCAGACACAGCACCCCCTTTATCACGTTCCGGATACATAACAGGCGGATAGCCTGATAGCCGTCCAGGATGGTTACTTCCGTGCGGCGCAGTGCTTTTTCCAATGCTTCGGTCATCTTTTTGGAGGTATAGGGGCCGGCACTGGTGGCCCGGCGTCCACGGTCATGGTCGGTTTTATAACCCATATATTCACTGTATTCATCACAGGGAAAGGGTACCCCCAGTTCTACCAGATGGAAGAATCCACGGGTGGAAAGAGAGGCTTCGCATAAAGCCAGATCTCCGTCTACGGCACCACCTGCAAAAAGGTCTCCTGCCATGGCGCCTACGCTATCCATATCGGAGCCGGAGAGGGAAAGCTTGTAATAGGTCTGCTTGTCCGACCCGGTATTGCGGGAAGTCCCTGAATTCATGTTTTCGGTTAAAAGGGCCGTATCGGTCTCTCCCAGTTCCCACAGGCGAAGGGCCGTGCATAAACCGGCAGCACCGCTTCCGATCACCAGATTAGTGATTTCTTTTTCTTTGATCGCCATGATCTTTCCTCATTATCCCCGGAAATTCGCGGGCAGATTCTTTTTCTCTTCAACAAACTCCTGATAAAACTGACCAAAAACCGGATAGTTGCGTACAACACAGCCGGTAGGCTTATGGGCACGTATCAGATCTCCGCACTTGCCGCAGGTTACACAGACCCGTCCGGGATTGATACGTCCTTCTTTTACGATCTCATTGGCAAAGTCCGGATCCGCAAAAGCCATACGACCGAACAGCATACCATCGATGAGTCCTTCTTCTACGGCGCCGGCTGTAAACAGATCCGCAAACTGACGTAAATAGGTGGGAGCGGAACCGTAAACGGTAATGCCGGGAACTGCCTTTTTCATTTCCCCGATTCCCTGGATCATACGGTGAATGCCTGCAAGCGGGTGCTCTTCCGGAACATATTTACCCATATCGAAGGGACGGGTCACATGGGTGGTGACATAGGGATTGCCCATGGTCAGGTTGATCAGGTCCAGACCATACTCCTCGTGCAGAAGCTTTATGAGCTGTCTGGGCTCGGTAAGGTCAGGGGTAGCATCGCCGCCCTGTTTTACACCAAAGCCGTAAGGATAAGGTGTTCCGTCATAGATGCCCAGTCGGCAGGTGACCATAAACTGATCGGTTTCGTAAAGCTTCGCAGCCAGAATGCCGTTACGTAAGAGACGAGTACGGTTTTCAAAGCTGCCGCCGTACATACCGGGGCGTTCATAGGCGCTGGACAGTTCTGCCAGCAGATATCCATGACATGATTTGATATCAATGGCATCGAAGCCTGCTTCTCTGGCCAGAGCTGCGGCTTCTCCGAATTTCTCCTCCAGTCCTTTCAGATAATCATCGGACGCAATACAGGAGTCATCCGCTGCACGGTACTGTTCATAGATAGGATTGCGGTAAGCAATAATGGGAGCTGGCTTGTTATCCGGATTGGAATAACGACCGGAATGATTGGCCTGCATGATAAGAAACGGAGCAAATCCGTTGGCTTTTAAACCTGCTTCTTTTACTTTGTGGCAAAGGACTTTGTAGGATTCCAGATTTTCTCTGGTAAGCATTAGCTGTGTCTTACTGGAACGGCCTTCCTCTACAATAGAGATGGCTTCAAACCAGATTACAGCACTCCCGCCAATGGCTTCATTTACGTAGCGATTGGTGGTGTAATCGGAAGGTGAACCGTCCGGCAAGGAGTCAGCGCCCTCCATGGGTGCGATCCCCAAACGGTTGGGCAAAGTGAACCCGCGGATGGTAAGCGGTTTTGCCAGAATTCTGGTGTCAGAAGCAAAAGGAAGATGCAGATGCAGTTCATCTGCTTTTTGCTGTAATTCTTCTAAAGTTTTGTAATGGAATTTTTCCATGGTCATGCTAGCTCCCTTCAGGTTGGAAACAGGATCTTTAAAGGATAAAGAAACGTTTGCATAAAATGCAGGTAAAATCCGAAGCCAACCCATAAGCGTGGTGAATGGATCATATTATATTTTTATTATATTGACAGGAATTGATGCTTGCAAGTATCTTTTTGAAAACGTTTGCAGAAAATGATTGAAAAGCAGTTTTTGACGTGCTACACTGAAGGCAACCACTGAAAAAGATGTATAGGTTATGAACAGAAAGGAATATTGTAAGTGAACCATTTGGCTTTATCTTCAGTACAGAAGACGGCAGGACGTTTGGGGATCTATCTTATGGGGATGGTCGTCCTTGCACTGGGGATCACATTGAGTACAAGATTAGATCTTGGTGTGTCCCCCATCACTTCGGTACCTTACAGTATCTCCGTGATCTTTGACCGATCTTATGGAGATATAACGATGTTGTTTTATATGGTCTGTGTAGCAGCCCAGATGATCCTGCATGTGTGTATGCATCCGGCTCCCGGTAAGCTGCGCAGCCTGCTGATCCGTGATGCGCTGCAGCTGGCAGTGAGCTACCCGGTCACCCGGTTGATGAATCTGTTTACCATGGTGATCCCGGCTTTTAAGGAGGATCTGGCCGGAACCTTTTGGGGCAGTATTTCCTGGCGGTTTTTTCTCCTGCTGGTTTCCATTATCCTGGTGGGCCTGGGAGCGGCACTTACGCTGAGCATGCGACTGATCGCCAATCCGGCAGACGGTATCGTGCAGGTTATCGCGGATTTTACCCATAAGAAACTGGGGGATATCAAGAATGTATTTGATACATCCTGTGTGCTGATCACATTGATCCTGGGGGGGATCGGAGCACATCGGATCATAGGACTTGGCATTGGATCCATCCTTGCCATGATCGGAACCGGCAGAGTGATCGCAGGGGTGAACAAGGTATTTGATCCTGCGCCTTTTATCGGAACAAAACAGGTATGAGCAGTACGGCAGAGCCGTCTGTTGATATAAACGTATAGCATAAAACCAATATATTAAGGAGGGTACTAAAAATGGCAACAAAAGACAATTTCTTCCGCACCAGTGATGATGCGATCCTTTATTTTGAGGATCATTCACCGGAGAAAGGAGATCCCATCGTTCTGGTTCCCGGATATTGCTGCACCACACATTACTATGACAATAATATTCCGAAGCTTTCCAAAGAGCATCGTGTGATCACCTTTGATCCCCGCGGACAGGGCGCTTCTTCCAAAGGCCTTCAGGGACATACGGTAGCACGTAACTGTCAGGATATTAAGGAACTGCTGGACTATCTGGATGTAAAAGATGCGGTAATGCTGGGATGGTCCATGGCCGGTCAGTTTATCGTAAAGTACTTTGATATGTTCGGTGCTCACAGAGTAAAGGCTTTGGGCCTCATTGACTGTCCTCTGGGCGCTATGTATGACGAACCCTGGAATGCACACGGCCTGAAAGGCTGGAATACTACGCATCTTACGGATCAGCTGAAGATGGTTTATAATGGCTGGGAAGGTTATTGCAATTATTTCTGTCACATGATGTACGATGGCAATGATGATAGCAAGGTAGAGTGGAGTACGGCACAGATGACCCAGACTCCGCCCTGGATCGCATTTGCGATCTACAGTGATATGACTACCATGAACTGCTACGAGCTTCTGGAAAAGATCGATGTTCCCATGGTTTTCTTCGGAGCAAACGGCAAGGTTACAGCCAACGGAATGGAACTTGCTTCCAAGTGGTTCCCGGAAGGTGCTAAGAATTCTCCTTATACCGAGAGTTATCCCTTTGAGCATGGTGGTCATGTATTCTTTGATGTGTATGCAGACGAGTTTAATGAAAAGCTGTTGCACTTTATGAAGTCCCTCAAAGAAAGAGGATAAAGAAGGGGAAACGCCATGGATCAGGTTACCAGTATAAAAGAAATTGCGCAGATGTGCGGGGTTTCCGTCAGCACAGTTTCCAGAGTACTGAACGGAAAAAGTTATGTGAAGGAAGACACCCGGAACAAGGTTATGGAAGCCGTGGAGAAAAGCGGGTTCAGACCGAATCTTTTGGCAAGAAGCCTGAAGAAGGGAAATGCGAAGACGATCTGCCTGATGCTCCCTACCTTCGGAAACCTGATCTTTCCTGAAATTTTACGTGGTGTGAACAGTATTGCCACACAGAACGGATACACGGCGTTTTTCAATATTACCGATGAACATCCCGGTTCGGAGGAGATGGCATACAATGAGATGCGTAATCTTCAGGTGGCCGGTTTCATCATTTGTAGTGCCATTGGGGATGAAAACCCGATCTACCGGATCCGGGAAGACGGTGTACCTCTTGTACTTGTGAACCGGTTTCAGAAAGAGGATATCAGCCGTCTTTCCACTGTTTCGGTAGATAATTACAGAGTGGGCTATGTATCCACGCAATATCTGATCCGTTCAGGAAGAAAGCGTATTGCCATTGCCTGCGGAGACACGGAACTGTATCTGTATACAGAGCGTCTCAGAGGCTACTGCGATGCGCTGCGGGATGCGGGAAGGAAAGTGGACGAAGCACTGATCCTGCAAGAACCGGCGGAAGGGCATGATGGGTTCTATGATATGACCAAGAAGATCATGTTATCGGAGAATCCGCCGGATGCTTTTTTCGCTACGGCAGATCCCAAAGCCTTTGTGATCATGCGAGCATTACATGATCTGAAATTGCAGATCCCTCACGATGTATCGGTGGTGGGAGTGGATAACGTGGAGCTTGCTTCTTATATGGAGCCGCCGCTAACTACGGTGGGACAACCGCTGAACCGGATGGGAGAGGAAGCAATGCGTATGCTCCTGGATCAGATCGAATATAAAAAACAATACGGAGAATTGCCGCCGCCGGAAAACCGTGTGTTAAATTTTGACCTGATCGTCCGAAAGTCCACGGAATGATAGGGCGGCTGAGGATAAAGAAATGAAGAAAACAGCTATCGTTACAGGTGCGACCAGAGGGATTGGCCTGGCAATTGCCCGCCAGCTGGCAAAAGACGGGTTTAATATTGTTATGACTTCTCGCGGGAGCGCCGAAAAATATCAGGAAGCCATTGATTCCGTGATCCGGGAAGGCGCAGAAGTGTTATATGTTCAGGCAGATCTGGGAGATACGGGAGCCGGAGACAGGATCGTACAGGAGACGGTGGCACAATTTGGCCGCATCGATGCACTGGTAAATAATGCAGGAGTGGCACCGAAGGTGCGTAGCGATCTTCTGGATATGACAGAGGAAAGCTATGATTTTGTAGTAAATACCAATACCCGGGGAAATATGTTCCTTACCCAGAAGGTGGCCCGGCAAATGATCGCCCAGGACTATTTTGATGCGCATTGCAAGGAGACCCATAACAAGGGTTCTATCGTGAATGTATCCAGCTGTTCGGCGGTTGTTTCCAGTACCAGCCGGGGAGAATACTGTGTTTCCAAAGCAGGGGTCAGCATGCTCACTACTTTGTATGCAGATCGCCTGGCAGGCGAAGGGATCACGGTAAACGAGGTACGGCCGGGGGTGATCAAAACCGATATGACCAGTGTCGTTACACAAAAGTATGACGACCTGATCGACAAAGGGGTATTTCCCATAGCCAGATGGGGGCTACCGGAGGATGTTGCTAATGCAGTATCTGTATTCTGCAGTGATAAGGTCCGTTACAGTACCGGAAACTATCTGGACATCGACGGTGGATTCCATATACAGCGACTTTAAGAATTCGGATAAAAATAAGCAGGCTGCAAAGCCTGCTTATTTTTTATGCTGTGCGCCCGGCGTCGCACGTTTACGTAAGACAATTTTTTACCAGTGATAGCCAAGACCGTCTTCCAGGCTGTCGTAGTGATAATCAACGAATTTCACGATCCTGGACATGTCGCGGAATTCTTCTTCTTTCATGGCCATGTACAGCTCTGTTTTACCCAGGAAGTAATGAAGAATGTACATGTGCAGGTAAGCAGAAGGATCTACCACATCAGC
>JAILDL010000017.1 GCA_024689465.1 Lachnospiraceae bacterium | reverse complement strand
TATCTCCTTTAAGGGAGTAGGCTCTGCAGTTACCCACAGGTTCGTTACCCCTCCGGTATCCAGCGCCTCTGTTTTTATTATATATGTTTTTCCGGGAGATACACGCCAGTCTACCTCTTTCCAGATAAAATGGCCTTCTCCGTATTCCGACATGGAGATCTCTGTCTGCTCTTTTTCTGCCCCGTCCTGCAGCAGGCTCACCCGGTAGCATCCGTCTTGTGCCGTGTTTCCTACACCAATGGCTATTTTTTGTATCCTGCTCGCGGTGGGGGTATATTCTGCTTCGAAAGAGCCGTCCCGAAGTTCCACCGGTTCAAAAGCCTGCTCCCAGTTCGCTGCGATCCGATCGGTCCGAAGCTGCAGCATGGCGATGAATCCCATGGTGCATGCTAACAGGATCACCCCTGCCCGCATGGCGTACTGCCTGCCCGGTCTTTGTATCAGCGTTCCAATCTCCGTTTTTCCTTCCGGTCCCGATCGGCCCTTCTCTCTATCGTCAGCCTTAACCTCGGACGTGATCGATCCGAAGATAAGTCCCGCAAAAATAGGTACGGTAAAGATACGGTGGGTAAATATATGATGCATCTGGCTATGGCCGGCCATCACAAAATACCATACGAAACATCCTACTGTGATCAGCAGCAGCGCAGGTGTTTTTGCCGAGACTTTTATTCCATAACGGATCCAGCGATATACAAAGAAACAAAACCAGATCAGCAGAAGGCATACGAACAGCTTATAGGTATACGTGCTGACGTTCTCATAGAGGACCACCATTCGCTCCGAAAAAGAAAGTCCCTGATCCTCTCCGTTAAACAGCCACAGTTTCATTTCTTCCATGGCTCTTGCGAACAGGTTCTGACGAAGTACAGCAGAGCCAATGATCCACTTCATGACCCACATACCCAGATATCCTGCAAGCCAGCAGATCCCGCTGGCAACTACCTGTCGCAGGTGTCCCAGGGGTGAGCTCTCCTCTGACAGGAGCAGTAATAAGACTACCGGAAGCCCCCAGGAAATAAAGGGATAAGTCATCAGATCAAAGTAGATCGCCAGGCATCCCGTAAGAGCAAAAAACATGCAGTAGCGTCCGTTCGAAAGCCAGTACTCCTTCTTCCCTGCCAGGAGCCACATCATCCCAATGGTCACATAAAAGATCCAGGAATATTGTAAGCAAAAAGCCAATGCCATAGGCATCAGCAGAATGTATACACTTACAATGGCCAGCGCATATTTCATGCCCCGTGCTTTTCCCACTATCATGGCCAGCGCAAATACCAGGAGCATCTGCAGGATACCGTTCAGGATCCGGATCTCCCAATAGTCAAAGAAATATAGTAATGGACGCAGAAGGACCACATAGCCATGCCAGTATCTGCTGTATTCTTCTTCAAAATGGGTACTGTAAGCATAAAAGGCCTGATAGATTCCCTGTCCTTCTCCTTCGTACAGCGCCATTTTCACCATCAGCGCATCCGTAGCCAGTTCCAGCGTCCCCGGATCGAAGGAATGAAAGTCCCCATCACTGTATACCAGTCCCGGGAGGGCAGGAAACAGCCCCTCTTTATCCAGTTCTTCCAAAGAAGCCTGCCTGGTCATCGGATTAACCGGGATGTAATTCGCTGCAGTGATCAGGATCGCACCAATGATCCCGCAGGCCAGTATACAAAGAATGACAGAGCTTATGTTGCCCTTCCGTTGTCTCATCACGCGTTGCTTCCTTTTTCGTTTTATCCCGATAAGTATCCTTATCTCTTAACCGTTCCGATTCCGTGTTTCCCGTTATACATTATCTTCCGTAAAAGCTGGGTTCCATGGTATACACCAGATGATTACAGAGGTATAGGCCGTTAAAGATCGCTGCGATCAATACCCCCATTGGCATAAAGTGTAGCAGGTTCTTTTTTTCCCCTGCTCCCTCACGTAAAAAATCCATCGTATATGTGGTAAACAGGCACCCTGTCATGGTGGCAAGACTCATAAACAATACCGGTGACTCCAGCGTAGCTATCAAACGATAAATCGGCTCTCCAAGGCTTTGTATCCGGTTCCATGGAAAGGTGGTGGAAGACAGAAACAGGAATACCGCCCACAGGATACCCTGTGCGATCAAATTCCTTCTGCCCTTACCCTCTAAAACAATCCTGTATAAGCCCAGGATCAGTCCCAGGATCAACGCGATTCCAAGTCCCGGATAAAAATACCGTGCATCAAAGGATGTAAAAAACTGTCCAAAGTGATATCCGCTTTGCTGGATCAGAAGGTTCGGAATCCCGTAGATCTCCATGCCTCCCTTCAGCACATAGCGCAGGTAATAGGCCGCCGGCTGGTATGCAAGGATCGTACTTACCGGTAAGATTCCCAGACCGGTCCAATTTCGATGGTTCAGGCAGTATAACAAAAGCAGGAATCCTGCCAGGAAAAACACAGCAGCATTACCGTATGCGATCATGGAAAGGGCCAGGATCGCCCCCAGATATCCCAGGATCCGTATGGCTGTTTTTCGGTTGTTTTTTTGAAGGAGAATCCCCCAGATCAATAACGGAGCCCAGGCCATTCCCCACATTTCCGCGAAATCTGCTTTCCAGTAGCTCACAAGGATGTGATAGGGTGACAGGATATACAGCGCCCACACCATAAATCTTTGCATCCGATCATGAGTGATCTCTCCTGCCGCCAAAAAGGCTGTTCCGATGCTTAACAACTGAACCAGCGCACACCACCACACCGCTGCCAGATGCAGGGTAGTTCCGGATGCATACCATTTCGCCGGAAGATACAGTATCAGATTGCTGGAAAACGCCATAAGACCAAACGCTCGTGCAGCAACCGTTTCCCCGTCAAAAAAGAGAGGAAGTTCTCCGGCAGAAAGCCTGTTTCCGCATTCTTCTATTTTCATAAGCCACAAAATGGCTTCTCCGCCGCTTAAGATATAGCCGGTAAGTAACGGCATACACAGGATCCCACTTAGCAAAATCCCCATAATCAAAGTCGGCAGTTTCTCTTTTATCTTCATGTTCTCTGTTACCATACCCATATACGTCGTTGCCCCATACATCATTGCTCTATATATTGTCGCCCTATATAAAGCCATGCTCGCCCGGGTATCCCTGATAGCAGATATCCTCCAGCTGCATGGAAGCAGTAAGCACCAACAATAGCAAAAGGCCCAGATAGATCCATACCTTGATCTGTCGATCTTCTTCCAGTTCAAAAAGCCAGCAGGTAAAAACTGCCAACTGTATAGCAGCCAAAATGCCTGCAGGTATCAAAAGCGCAGGGAAAAAGATGGTTCCGCACGCCAGCACCATCGTCAGGCAGGTTACACATGCCAACTTACGGTCCCAAATACTTCTTTGTTTCTTTCGAAGTGCAAGCAGTATATACAGGATAGTAACTGTGATCCACACCATTCCCAACTGCAATGGATAGCTATGAAAATCTGTTTCGGAAGCGGCACCTCTCCAGGCAAAGGCTTTCCACAGATCCGCCAGCGTGCTCTGTGCCATAGGGTTTTCTCCCGCGCAGTAGATCCGGCACAGATTATACGGCGAAAGAAGGATCCCCAACGTGCCAAGCAAGGCACCATAGGCTCCCTTCTCTGTCTTGCGGATCAGGACGCTGAAGAGTCCGTAGGCTGCAAAACCTTCCATCAAAAGGATCCCCAGGATCAGCCCCCGGGACAATACTTCCTGAAAACTGCCGGAAAAGCGAGCCAAGGCTTCCGGATGCAGCATACCGGAAATGTTATAGGTCGCCAGGGCAGGTGTCCAGGCAAGAAAGACTCCGGCACACAAAACAAACAGACTCCGCTGCTGCGCGCTGCTATCGAAACGCAAGACCGCGCTTTGGTCAGAATAGATCTCTCTCCCATTCGGTTCTGCAACAGTAACGGTTCTTTTTTTCCTACCCTTCAGGTAAAGGAAGAAGAAAACCACATAGCCGCATAACGATAGGATCTCTGCGATCCTCCAGTAAAAAGGTTCCCGAAAAAGTGTGCGGACAATCCCCTTATATCCTGCAGGGATCATCACCCGCACCACATGGTTATCTCCTTTTTCACAAGGGAGTTTTTGTCCCTGTGCATCGTATGCGCGATACCCCTTGTAGTGCAGTAGCGGAAATTCCACATAGCCCTCGGCATTTCCGGTATTATTTACTTCCATGGAACCGGACAGTTCCCCGGGGGTAAACTCCAGAATCTGTACTTCCTCTGAAGAAGCGGTTCGGTTATAAGTCAGCAGAGTATCATCCGTTCCCTGAATGATATATTCCCCTCCGGAAATATAGCCGTTCCCCATTCCTTCCCGGTTACTCAGATGGGTAACTGTGGCACCTGCCATATAGGCATCCACATAGAACAGCGAAGAGGTTGCCACCTGTATCAGAACCATTGCATACAGAAGATTCTTTTGCCAGTCTGCCTTTCTGATCTCATAATAGCTGAGCAGATACCCAAACACCATAGATGCAAATAAAGTCGCCCATCCCAGAAATCGATTCGGGAACTGCAAGCTGCTGACGAGGCCTTTAAAAGGTCCGCCCCAGGTCTGAATATGCCCCCAGGGGAAGATCCGCAGGGAAAAGATGCATAAAAGCACGCTCATCCCCAGACAAAGTTTTGCAAATTGCAGCTGACTCTGTGCTGATGTTTCTATTATCTGCAGTTTCTCTGGGGAGTTCTTCTTTTTATTGCAGATCATCAATGTAGCAAACCATCCCAAAGAAATGGCAAATATCAGTCCCAAGCCTGCCGGATAGGCCTGGTACATTCCGGTTCCCTCTGCAATAGCGCCGCTGTTCCAAAAGTGAAAAAACATCTGCGGGATCTGTATTCCGAATTGCTGAATGGTCCTGGCAAAAACAAATTTAATGTGGACATCTTCCGTCAGATAGTAGTCCACAAAGGGTACAAGAAACCACAGACTCAGCATTACCGCCAAGGCCGCTGCCTTCAGGATCGCTCCGATCACTTTTGGATCTCTGAGCCTCCTGATCTGGAATACAACAATAAGCACAGCTACCAGTGCGGAAATTTCCGAGCTTAGAACATGGCATTGCACAATTCCAGCAAAGCCAACTGCCAGGGGAATAAATGCCGTTCTATAAGATTCCTTTTTTGTATCCTGAAACAGGATCCTCCAAAAACCGTATAAAACCAGGGGCAGAAAGATATACGCCGTAGCTTCGCCAATCGCTCCCGTCTGAATCCCTTTAAAAAACTGGATCACCGACAGGGAGGACATCGCCGTAACGGCCAATGCGATCCTGTAATTCTCAAAAATCTTTTTGCTGCAATAATACGTAGTCAGGATTGCAGCCACACGGATCGCTACGCAATAGGCATTCCAGGAAAAGCTAAGGCCAAATCCCAGTAACCGAAGGATAGCCGGAAAGATCAAAAACAGGTTGCAATAGAAAATAGAATCTGCATATCCATAGCTCTGTTGCCAATAAGGTTCGATCCTTACAGGGATCTGCCCCATCTTAAGTCCTTCTGCCAGACTCTCGATACGCATCATATGGTATCCGCCATCGGCGGTGATCAAAGAGCCCCCATACAGGAGGGGAAGAACTGCTATCACAGAGATTACGCCCAGAGAAAGGATTGTGATCTTCTGCTGCCTGTTTACGCCGTGTGTTTGAATCTGGATAACGATCAAAGTGATCGCCAGCAAACAGGTAAGCCAGAAAGCTCCCATCGTATATAGCTGGCCCGTATTACGGATCTGCATCGCTCCGGTCTGCAGTGTCATGGCCTGTCCGGCGCTTGCAGATACTTTCAGGTCATCTGTTTTTTCATACAGATAAAAGCTAAAGGTACAATGATCCAGTCCCTGGTATACGATGCCGTTTATACACCGCAATCCATAGGGTGATGTGGTTTCCGCCTTCAGAGATATTAAAGCGGCCATATCCAGGTCCGCTGCTGTCTGCAACGTGATCTCATAGACGCCCGGCGAAAGGGAGATCCCCTCATACAAAAGGTATTCCTCAGTATCATTTTCAGAGAACGAATGGTTTGCGCTTCCATCAAAGGAATACTCTTGCTTTCTTGCGCAGAAAAAGCCCATCATACACGCCAGAAACAGCAGTATATATGTACACACTGCCGTGAGGATCATTCTTGTTTGATTCTGTTTTCTACCGTTGTGAAAAGTCACTTTGCCTGTTCCTTTTTGTGATATGAATCATTCGTCCATCTTGTTTTTGCTTCAGCCCATTGTAACACAGCTCAGTCCTTTTTTCTGTAATACCTGAGATATGCCCCATCCTGTACTTCTGTATAACCATAATCATTCCGAATGTATTCCATGATCCATTCATCCGGATCGATCAGTTCTTCTCCATACCAGCAGTCTACTGCGATCACATTCGGGTACTTTTCCGGATGCAGAGACCAATAGTCCAATAGGCGTTTGTTATATTCATAAGGGTTATTAACTGCACAGTCTGCTATTTCCACATTGCTGAACATATAGGAAAGGATCACGTTGGACTGAAGGGTATGACTTACGATCAAAACTCTGTCCTCGTCAGAGACATGCTCGTTCCATTCCCGAAAATTGGCGTCCATGATGTAAGCATTCATATAATCTGTCAGGATGCCTCTGGCGGGCCCGGTTTCACAAATATTCCGGATGCTGAGGATGTTGTTGGTTTCTCTCCCGGAGCGCAGCATAAATCCCTTTGCAAAGATCAGGAAAAAGATCCATATCACGGCCACAGCGAAAAAGAAAGACTTTTTCTCTTCGTTCTGCATATGTTTCAGCAGCATGAGCAGCAGGCCTACGTGGAATAAAATGCCAAAACACCACTTGCTGTCCAGGGACATATTGGAAAGAAGCCAGCCTCCGAAAGTCATGGCAAAGCCGCCCATCAGAAGCATCATATAGATCGTCTTTTCCCTCTTCTCCTGCCCTTTTAGCAGGAGGCACATTCCTATCGCTGCCACGATCTCCTGCACCTGCCCGCATTCGAAGCCGTCTCCTAAAAGCAGCCAGCGGATCAGAGCAACGCATAACCCCAAAACAGAAGCCAGCGCTACCATGTGGTAGTCTGTAATCTTTGTGCCGCTCCGATTTGCTCTTAGCCTGGTGAGCAGGATAGCTACCACATAAAGAATCAGCGTTATTATGCCATCCAGAAGAAGTTCTTTTCCTGCACCCAGGAGTTTGTCCGTCCAAAAGTGGTTCTCCGTAATGCGGTGGGTCGGATCCTGTAAGAAAATATAGGGCAGCGATCTTAAAAAGACCGGAACCGATACGGTAGCGGCATGCATCAACATATAGCCGATCCCAAAAAGAACACACGGAAGGATCAGAAGCAACATGCCTTTTCCCCGTATATCGCGCGGTAATCGAATGAACGCAGCGATCCAGATACAGCCCACAAATATTGCAAAGCCGGGATATGACAGAACCCCAAGGCACATACAAATATCACCCAAAATGACATAAACTCCTTGTCTTTTCGGCATGTGCCGGGCCTCCATTGCATTCCAGAAGCACAGGATGCTCAGCGTTCCAAACCAGAACATCATGGAGGAATACTCCGGAGAAATAAACAATCCCATAGAAGAGTTAAACCAGATCAGGCTAACCAATAGGGCACTCTGACGACTCACATTCCTCAGCGCTGTAAGATACAGGAATCCTGCTATAAGAAACTGGATCATGGTGCCCATGATCCGAAGAAAAACAACGATCCCCGTAGTGCTTCCCGTAAGTCCAACAAACATCCGGATAAACAGGGTGTTCAAAAAGGAGCTCATCTGATGAGGTTCCCACATGTCGGCAAAAAGACGGTCCCCCATGGCTCTTCGATACGCCATAACGATCTGGTATTCTTCATCCTGACAAAGCTCCACAAATATAAGCTTTATTGCCGCCAGGATGGTACCGACCAGCATCAGGATCAGGATACATCTATATGCACTTTTGCTCTTTTCTATGCTGGTTTCTTGTGGCATCTTAATTTCTGCGTTTTCTCCGCGTCTTTCTTGCGTACACGGCCTGGTATTTCCGAATCATGATCCAGGTCTTTCTTTATGCGTAGATTATTCTGCATGCTCCGGTCATTCTACCTCCCCAGATCATGCAGGGCGATCTGGATATACCTTGCAACCTCTGCATCTTCCGGATTCATTTCTCTCAGTCTCTGAAACAGTTCCAGTGCCTGCTCCAGAGCGGCGATCTGCTGTTCTCTGGGTGTCTCTTCATCTCCCAGTTCGCCCAATGCCAGGTATTCCAAAGCCAGGCCCTTTGCCACCGTGTAGCTGGGAGCTATATCATACAGCTCTTCATAGACAGCGCGCACTTCCCTGTGCAGCTTCCTGGCAGAGACCATGTCCACCTTTTCACAACCTGCTGCCAGGCCTGCCAGAGAAAAGGCTTCCGTCTCCACCTGCTCATAGTGGGCATGCTTTCGATGGCAGATCTCCAAGAAGGCCTGCATCGCCTTATATCCGTAGCCTATCGCAGGCTTTAAGAGATCGGTCCTGCCTGTATTTACCAGGATGTTCTGGTACAGGAGCCGCATGTTTCGCATCAGTTCTCCGAAACGGAAAACGCCCCAGTCAGCGCCACCCCTATAGAGAGGTTCCATGATATCATATGCCTGCGCGTAGCACTCCTCTGCCTTCTCATAGTCCTCACGGATATAGCAGAGTTCTCCCATGTGCATATACACAAGTCCGGGATTGCTGGTAGCGCTCATGGCTCCTAATGCTGCATTTCGCCTGGTGATCTGCAGAAGATCCTGCAGGGTCTCATAGGCCCCATCGTAATCTTCTGTCAGCTTTTGCAGGCGGAAAAGCTGATCTAATGTTTTGCCATAACGGGTTCCTGTTTCCAGGGGATTGCCCGGTATGTCTCCGGCATCTTCCATACGGCAGATCCGGGCATATTCCCGGCAGGCCAGTTTCAGGAAGTAGATGGCATCTGCGGTGTTCCGGTCATCTTCCAAAAGCAGCTCGGCCAGTTCTGTAGCTGCATCGGGATTTCCCTCTTTCGCCGCCCGCTCCAGGAGCAAGGTGCCGTGGGGCACATCCTTTTCCACGCAGATACCATCCATATACCCCTTGGCCAGAGTAAACAGGTTTTGGTAGGAAATGCGTCCTGTACGCAGGCCCTTTTCCGCCAACGCATTGGCCAGATGCTTTTCCAGTTCCTTTCCCAAATCCTCATTAATAGGCGCAGGCAGTCCCGGATAGGCTTTCATCAGGGAAAGGAGATCTGTTTGCTCCATGATCACCGGCAGGATGGTCTTTCCAAGGGCCATCGCTCGGGGGTATTCCGTCGTCATCACATAATTTCCCTCTTCCAGTAGGGAAGGGGTAATGAGGAGCAGGAAGAGATCGCTCTTTTCCAGATTCTCCTGGATCTCTTCGTTATACTCTTCGCCCGGGGTCAGGAAGTGGTCAAACCAGATATCCGCATCTTCAAACTGCGGGTCCCGATGGATCCGGGTGATGAGGCGCAAGGCCTGCCTGTAATCCTTCTTTCGATAGCTCAGGAAGATCCGCGCCGAGAAGCACTCCTGCATCCGTTTCCTGCGGTCATATTTTACATAGACGTTTCTTTCCGGATCCCATACTTTCGCATCCTCAAGATACTGGGCCAGATACTGCCGGATCTCTGCCGGGAAGTCCGGGGATCTTCCGTTTAGCAGGTGGAAGCTGCCGCAGATGCGGTCAAACGCTTCTTCAACACCGGGCTCTGCCACAATAGGCAGGATCCGGGCATGGGCTTTCTTTGCTTCTGCAAAGTCCACCATGCGAGCCATGTTGTCTTCTGTCAAAAAGCGCTTCGTGATCACAAAGATCAGTAGCTGCATCTGTCCCAGGGCTAAGGCACGGCCTTCCTGCTCAATGGTATGTTCCAGATCTTCCTCATAGATGATACAGTCATGGATCAGGAGGATCTGCTGCCGGATTCTTGCTGCCTTTTCCTGATCTGCAGGGTGGTAGCCGATATAGATCTTATCTTTTTCTCCCGGGTGGGAGGTTTGGTTTTGGTAGGTTTGAAGGTTCATAAGTATCATTATACCTTGTTTTGCGCCGGATAGGATGGGGAATACACAGCAAACTGGCCTTATCGTTTTTTCTTTATTTGGCTATACCGATATGACCACATCCCGTGTATCTTCTTTCTTAACGATTTAAGACAAAAGGAGCATACACAACATGAGTACCGATACAACCAACGCTATCAAGCCTGCAACCACTCCCCGCACCGCAACCCTTCGCCTGACCATCGCCGCTGTTTTCATGGCGATGACCATCGGCCTGAGTTCCTTTGGTGTGCCGGTTCCGGGCGGACACTTGTATCTTTGCGATATCGCCATCTGTCTGGCATCCATCCTGTTAGGACCTTTCGAAGCCTTTCTCGTAGGCGGCATCGGTTCTTTCCTTGGCGACATGATCTTTTATCCCCTGCCCATGTTCGTATCCCTGGCAGTACATGGCCTGCAGGCAGTAGTCATTTCCCTGATCTCTCACCATACCTTTAAGGATCATCCCAAGCTGGCTTCCGGCATTGGCGTAGCGGTAGGGGCCGTGATCATGGTGGTTGGTTATACACTGGGCAAAACCTTCGTCTACAGTACCTGGGAAACCGCTGTGGTAAAACTCCCCTATGAGATTGCGCAGGGCGCTGTGGGTGCTATAATAGGCATGATCCTTTGCTGGAATTTCGGGATCCGGAAGATTTACCGGAAAATGGTCGAAGAATGAGCTTATAAGAAAGGCAAAAGACATGTACGAAGAAATCAAGAAACAGGCATCGGAAGTAACCGATGAATTATGTGAGAAAGCCGGATTAAAGAAGGGCCAGATCCTGGTGGTCGGCTGTTCTTCCTCCGAAGTGTGTGGCGATAAGATCGGCAGCAATTCCAATCTGGAAGTTGCCCAGTCCGTTTTTGCCGGCATATATGAAGTCGTAACAAAACGCGGTTTATATCTGGCAGCACAGTGCTGCGAGCATCTAAACCGCGCCATTATCATTGAACGGGAAGCTGTTCCCTTTCAGGAGATTGTAAACGTTGTGCCCCAGCCCAAGGCCGGCGGCTCTTTTGCAACCACTGCTTACCAGACCTTTGCTGATCCGGTTGCTGTGGAAGAGATCAAGGCAGATGCAGGCATCGACATCGGCGATACCTTTATCGGCATGCATCTTAAGAAAGTGGCTGTTCCCGTGCGTTTAGAGCATCACGCCATCGGCGAAGCCCACATCACCGCAGCCCGTGTTCGTCCCAAGTTTATCGGTGGCGAGAGAGCACACTATGATGAGGAGCTGAAATAAACGTCAGGATTTTCGCACATTCTCCGGATCATAACAGATCACATGATCCGCCTGCTGATAGTACCGATCCGGAAGACAGTCAAAGGGATGCTGCTTCACTTCCCCTCCAAAGTAGTGATAGGGCATATCTTTCTCTGTCTTTCCTTCTAC
>JAILDL010000005.1 GCA_024689465.1 Lachnospiraceae bacterium | reverse complement strand
GGCCCACATCCCTCTGGTGGTTTTTGACCGCTATTTCGAGGATCCTTCCATTCCGCGGATTGCCTCGGACAATTACTCCGGCGGTATTATGGCTGTCAATAAGCTCTACGAACTGGGGTGCCGGAAGATCGCCTTTGTAGGCTTTCATTCTTCCTTCCCCGGCGAAGCAGACAAGCGTCTCGAAGGCTATCAGGCCGCCTGCAGACAGCTGGGGATCTCTCCCATGGTGCTCCATGAATCCGACACCGTGCCGGCCCCCGAAGCCATCCGGAATTTTATCGAAAAAAAGATCGACCCCGAAACGGGATCGACTGCATTTGACGGCATTTTTGCCAATACCGATTACGATGCCTGCAATTGCCGGGACGTTCTGGAATCCCATGGGATCCGGGTTCCGGAGGATGTGCAGCTCATCGGATTTGACGGTACGAAAAAGTTTTATTCCGGACAGTACTATGTTTCCACCATCTGCCAGCCTTTAAAGGAACTGGCAAAAAAATGCGTGGACATGGTGATCAATGAATCCGAAGAAGTCTTACCTTCTTTGACCCTCCTGCCGGTGCACTTCGCCTTCGGAGGAACCACAAGAGAAAGCTGAGGGATATCCTGCGCTTTACGCTGCAGGCATTCGCCTGCGGCCGAAAGGATATACCCATGAAACAAACCAAAACCAAACTGGATATGACCCGGGGATCCATCATGAAGCTCATCGTGCTCTTTGCCATCCCCATGGTCATCGGAAATATCCTGCAGCAGCTCTATTCCACTGCAGATACCTTCATCATCGGTAATTTCTGCGGTCCTACTTCCATTGCGGCGGTGGGCACCAGCTCTCAGCCCATCGAAGTCTTCATGTGCATCTTTATGGGCATCGGCGCCGGGGTTTCCATCCTGGTGTCCATCTGCACCGGTGCGGGAAACAGCGAGCGTTTAAACCGCATTGTTAAGACCGCCGTTTCCTTTACTTATCTGGCAGCCATCCCCCTGATGATCCTGGGCATCCTGTTAACGCCCGCCATCCTTTCTTTTATGCAGGTTCCCGAAGATACCTGGGACCTGGCGGTTCTCTATATCCGCATTGTTTTCCTTGGACTTCTCGGAAACATGGGCTACAACATGAATGCCGGTATCCTCCGCGGGCTGGGGGATTCTGCGTCGTCCCTTGTTTTCCTTGTGATCTCCGCCATCACCAATATCCTGCTGGATATCCTGTTCGTGGCGGTCTTTCGCATGGACGTGGCAGGAGCCGCTCTGGCCACCATCATCGCCATGTACCTGTCCTGGGCGGTGAGCATCCACTACATCCGCAGCCGTTATCCCCAGCTGTCCTTTACCATCCTGCCTCGCGGCCTGGATATAAGTGAGTTAAAGGAGATCCTGAAAACCGGCCTCCCTCTGGGCCTTAACAACTCCCTGTACACCATGGGCCACATCATGATGCAGTCCCTGATCAATTCCCAGGGCAGCGCCTTTATGGCCGGCGCTTCCGTGGGCGGCAAGATCATGGGCATCGCCAGCGTGGCCATTACCTCGTTTTCTGCTGCCATGTCCACCTTTGCCGGGCAAAACTATGGTGCCCGCAATTACAAAAGGCTGCGCCGAGGCGGAAAGATCGTTCCCATCTATTCCGGCCTGATCACAGCCTCTTTAGGTGCGCTTATGTATTTGTTTTCCCGCCCTCTGGTGGGACTGTTTACAAGCGATGGTGAAACCATCCGCTACGCTCTCCTGTGCATCAGCATCCAGTTGCCCTTCCAGTGGTGCTACTGCGTCTTAAACACCATCTTAAATCTTGCCAACGGCATCGGCGGGGTAAAATACTCCACTGTGGTAAATCTCCTGATGCTGTGGGCTGTGCGGATCCCTTCCGCCTTTCTCATTGCCCGTTTCTACGACGGTCACTATGTAACCTTTGGCGTATCCATCAGCTTTATGGCCGGTATGGCCGCTGCCCTTACCTTCTATCATTCCAGACGGTGGAAGGAAGTCATCCGGTTATCCAGACAGCAGGAATCCCAACCTGTCACCGGAAGCGAAAACAAGGCTTAATTTCTGCGATTTCCGAACAGACTCTTTAAGATGCTCTTCTTTTCCGCAGGTTCATCCTTCTTTGCCAGCTTGTCCAGGTAAACCAAAACAGCCTGGGCTGTTTCGTCATGCTTATGCCACTCGGTGGCACTACACTTTACGGCGTTTTCTCTGGCTCCCTCTACGTTTCCTTCCATCATGGCGATCTCGGACAGCAGCAGATAGTATTCCAGACAGCCGCTCTTGGTGCAATACCAGCACATGGGATGCTCTTTTAATTCTTCTGCCATCCGCTTTGCGTCTTCGATCTTTCCCTGGAAGAGACACACGGTGGCCAGATCCCGCAAGCGGAAACGGCTGCAGCCTGTCTTTTCCTTATAGGCCGCTTCTTCCAGAGGCAGGCGATAGTCTCTGCAGTAGGGATTGGCTTCTTCCTCTGCCTTTTTGTACTCCGTCGCGTAACGGATCTGGTCCTGGATCCTGCCTGCATAGTGGGCCAGGCGCATCATATCCGCATAGTATCCGCGCCGCTTTTCCGGCGTGGAGATTTCCCCGAAGTGCTTTAAGAACAGGGGATTTTCTCCTGCACCAAGGAGCAGGTTGTAGTCGCTGCTAAGGGCGGGGCCGTATTTGATCAGGCTCAGCACGTAGGAACAAAGCGTCGAAGGCTCCGTATATTCGGCATACCCGGAGTTGATCCAGTTCTCAATGGAACGGCAGGCATTGGGTACCGCGCTGCGCAGTTCTTCTTTCGTAAACATCTGCGGCATCTGGACCATGGCCGTCAGCATATCGTCCAGGATCTCACTGGATTCCATGCCTTCCGGAATGGGGTTAAATACGTGCATCTCTCCCGGCAGTTCGCACCAGAAGGGCGGGATCACGCCGGTATGGAGCTTCTGGGTAAGGCGCTTTCTTGCCTGAGCAGGATCCCCCAGAGAAGCATACAGCTCACACAGTATATGATCGATAAAGTACTGAACCGGGAACCGGCTGGGTACATTTGCAAACTCTTTTTCCAGGTCCAGAAGCAGGTCTTTTAATTCTGCTTCGATCCCCAGCTTATGGGCACAGTCCAGCATGCGCTCTGCACATAAAATGGTTTCATAGGCCATCTGGTTACTCTTTGCAAAGGAAAAGACTTCCCGCAGCTTATCCATGGCCCGGGCAGGAGATTCTTCCGGCAGGATCTCATTGGTCACATCCGTCCGGTTGGTGATCATCGCTCTGGCTTCTTTTATGAGAATGTCCGCCGCTTTCCTGTTATATTCCTCTTCTTCGATCTCCTCTTCCTCTTTGGCGTTTCCAAGGAGCTTTAAGGCTTCTTCCAGACAAAGAAGGGCTGCATCGTTCTTTCCTTCCAGCACCTTCATCCAGCCATCCTGCAGGGGCATCCACCACTGTCTTCCAAACTGCTCTTCATAGGCCTTTGCACAGCTTCTGGCCTGCTCCGCTTCCTCAGGAGCGCAGTGTCCCAAGTCTTCACAAAACAGCTGATAGTGGTACTCTGCCAGGTCCTTCAGAAACGGGGGGTTATATTGTGCTACCGGTTCCAGCACGCGGATGGCACTACGGTAAATGCCCTCTCCCGCATAGGCTCTGGCGGCTCTTTCGTAAAAAGGCATGTAGTTTTCCCAGATCTCCCGTGCTTCAAAGAAGATCTGCACCACATCCGCCGGCCAGTTCATCTTTTCACAGGCCTGCTGCCATGCATCATACAGATACAGATTGGGCTGCTCGGACTTATCTTCCGCAGCTTCCCGGCACAGCTTTTCCACCTGTTCATACGCTTCCATGGCCATGTACATCCGTACCCGCTCGCCGGTAAGTTTCCGGGGAGAATCTCCCTCTGCGGTTTTTTCCGATTTTTCCAGTTCCTGAAAGGCAGCGTCATATTCCCCCTCCGCTTCGTGGAGCATATACAGGAAATAGTGATATACATCCTGTTTTTCCACTTCTCTGGGGTGGGAGGCTACATATTCCAGGCCCTGACGGGCCTTTTTGCCGTAATGACAGGCAGATAACAGTACCAGGAAGGTATTTTCATCCATTTCATCCTGGGTAAGCAGCTCATCTGCCAGCTTGGAGCCTGTCTCATATTCCTGTCGCCGCACCTCTTCCGTGCAGTTCCAGCGCTCCGCCTGACGGATGTAGAAAAAGGCATCCCGGGTCTTGTCCTGGGAAATGTAGTACTTGGTCAGAGCAAGATAGGCGCGGTACTCCAGACCGGTAATATGATCTTTCTCAATATCCAGACACTCCCGGATAAAGGCATCCATCTCCTTTTCCATCAGGAGGTTGTGACTGTATGCATAGCATTTCCGGAGGAAAACGAACCAGGGATGGCTGTAGCCATACTCACTGACCTGGTTAAACATTTCTTCCGTCCACTCCGTCTGGGGATTGGCCAGAAAATAAAGACCGCCGATAAATCGGTCCACCGCTTCCCCGTCCGGGTGATCCGTAAAGCCATAGATCGCGCTAAAATCGAAGCCCCTGTCAATGGAACCGTTTGCACATTCCAGGAAAAATTCCAGAAAACGGGGATCCAGATGTTCTTCCAGATCCTCCCTGCGCTCCTGCACCATCAACATCTTTTCCAGCAAACTGTAGACCGCTTGGGGCATCATCTCGTGGCCATCCATGATGTAGGATAAGAGCTTTACTCTGGCTTCGTCCTCATATTCCAGATCCTGCAGGACAGGGTCCTTTAACAGATCTTCCCATTCTTCAATCTTGACACGTCTGTCATAATCTTCGTACAGTCCCCGAACACGGTTCATGAAGGTATCCGCAGGGGTCATATCTCCTACTGCGCCTTCCCCATCCTCTTTGGTTCTGGCGTATTCCAGAGCCTTTTCATAGGCTTCCCGGAGTTTGCGGAAGCCTTCCGGATCCTCCTCCGGATGATGGCTGGGAAGGAGTTTTCGGTAGGCAGCGCCGATGGCCGCTTCGTCCTTGGTCGGTTGGATTTCCAGTACGTCAAAAAATTGTTCCATGTGTTATCGTTGTCCTTTTTCGCTCAGCGTTTTTGATCGTTTTCCTATACACGATCCTCTATGCATTTCCATGCTTTAAGATCGCCATGCATCACAATTTGATCGCATTGATCAGTTCCACCAGGTCCCGTCTGGTATCCAGGATCTTCTCCCGGTCTCTGCTGTCCAGGGCTTCCTCAAAAGCACGGACGCACTGGGCGATCATGGTCCGATCCCCGCCCATGGCTTCTTCATAGGCTTTCTCCGCACGCACCAGGAGGAGCTTGTTTTCCGCCTGATCCCTGGGGCCGATCTTTAAATACGCCAGTTCCTTCATCCGGGCAGCGATCTCCTCGTCGGTCATCTGATTGTACCGCCCCCGGAAGATCCTGGACTTTTCTTCGCCGGTGGAAACCACCTTGACTTCCACCTCCAGGATAGCGTTGATATCGTAGGTAAAGGTGACGTCAATGGCTTCTTCGCCCCGAGGTGCTCTGGGAACGTCCACCGTCAGTTCTCCCAGAAACAGGTTGTTACGCACCAGACGGCTTTCTCCCTGGTAAACCCGGACCGTCACCTTGTCCTGGTCATCATGGGCCGTATAATAGCGTTCCGTCCGGCTGGCCGGGATCACCGTATTGCGCTCGATGATAGGGCTGAAATGTCCCGCCTCCTGACTGCCGTCCATGCGATCCACCGACACTTCCGTGCCCAGGGTAAATCCGCACACATCCGTGAGGATGACTTCCTTGACTTCCCGGCTGCGCTCCTTCATGGCTGCCTGAATGGCAGCGCCCAGTGCCACCGCTTCATCGGGATGCACGGAGGTATCCGGGAACTTATGAAACAGGCGGGCAATAAAGCTGCGCACCATGGGCATGCGGGTCGCGCCGCCAACCAGCACCACCTGATCGATGTCCGATACCCGCACGTGGGCATCGTGGATGCTGCGCTGCAAAGGCTCCCGCAGTTTTTCCAGAAGCTCCTCGCACTGTTTCTCATATTCGGAAACCGTCATGGTAAGGCTTGTCTCTTCTTCTCCCAGCCTTACGGAAACGGTATGCTCTGCTTCTTCGGAGAGCGCCAGCTTCATTTCCTCTGCCGCATCCAAAACCGCAGCCTGCTGCCGGATATCCAGGGAGTCCTTTTCCCTGCCCAGCTTTTCGTAAAGGGCCTTCTCCATGATCTCCGTGAAGTTCTCGCCGCCCAGGTAGTTATCTCCTGCAACGGCCCGCACTTCCAGAATGGTATCAAACAGCTCTAAGATGGACACATCGAAGGTTCCGCCGCCCAGGTCAAAGACCAGGAAACGGGTACTCTCCTGCTTATCGTACAGGCCATAGGTGATGGCGGCTGCCGTGGGCTCACTGATGATCCGCTCTACCTTAAGTCCTGCCAGGCGGCCTGCCAGCTGGGTTGCTTTTCTTCTGTCATCATCAAAATAGGCCGGCACGCTGATCACTGCTTCATCAACGGGGCAGCCCAGATATTGCTCCGCATCTTCTTTAAGAGAGCGGAGGATCAGGGAGGAAAGGTCTTCCGGTTTAAACCGGTGTCCTCCCAGAAGGTACTCTTTTTCGGTTCCCATGAACCGCTTAAATACCGTAGCGGAACGTTCCGGATGGATCAGGCTGTATTCCCGTGCCACCTTGCCGATGAGCACCTCTCCCGATTCATCTACGGCCACCACCGAAGGGGTCAGCCGCTCTCCGTGCCGGTTTTCTATGATATGGGGTTTTCCATCTTCGAATACCGCCACCAGTGAGTTGGTGGTACCCAGATCAATCCCTACGATCATGCATGTTTCTCCAATCTGTATCTCAGCCTGCTTCTCCACTGGTTTGGATCTGTCCCCTGTTCCAATGGTCCGGCAACGTTTTGTTTCTGTATTTGCTTACGGATTCCGCTCGTTACTCCACGATCCGGAATTCGTAGGCAGTATTGTAGGTTGCCACATACAGGACGCCGTCCCGTACGCCGAAGCGGGAAGGTGCGGTCACAACCGGATAGGAAGCCTCCACCTTGCCGGTGTAGCGATTTAACAGGTTGATATAATCTGCTTCCGCTGTAAAGCCATAGCCGCAGATCAGGGTATCGCCCACTACCTGGAAATCATCGGCATTGCACACCAGGGGTTCGCTTCTCCAAAGGACCTCATTGGTGTTGATATCAATGGCCACCACATAGTTGGAAAAAGGCTCCTCCGATGAATAGCCGTTAAAGCCAAGGGATACATACAGGATGTCCTCGACCAGCTGTGCATGGAGAATATACTGGGTCACGTTGGAATAATAGCCCAATTCCTCATCGGGGCCGTTGGCCAGGTCATACAGGTTGTAATCCAGTTTCAGCTCATAGCCGTCGTCCGTTATATCATAAACCAGCAGTTCCGTAAACATGTAGGAATACTCCTGCTCATTTACATAGCTGTAGTAATAGTTTTCATCCTCATAGGACATGCTGGTGGGCTCAAAGCCGGTAGCAGCCGCCCAGTCTTCCATGGGCAGCCAGTCAGAGGTATCTTCCCGGATCTTTTCCAGCGAAAGAATGTGCACATTTTCCGGTACATTTTCGTTATGGCAAAAGCCTTCCCAGGAGGGGTTTTCGATCAGATCCGCTTCCGGCTCAATGTAAGGCTGCACGTAGATCGCATCTTCCTCGGTTTCCGTCAAAGCGTTTTCTCTGACAAAGGGGGCAGAGGGCTTAAACTCGTCCTTCACCAGATCCGGATAGTCCTTGTAGTCCAGCGCAACGTACAGGTAACCGGTCGCATAGCTGGCGATCTCATAGGGCGAGAAATGCAGCTCCAGACCCTTGTCTGTTACATCCCAGGTAAAGGTATCCTCATCCAGCTTTTCTTCAAAGACTTCTCCGTCGCCGAAATAGAAGGAATCCACTTCCTCCATGATGCCAGGGTACTCTGCTTCCATCTTCTCCCGTACAAGGGCAGGGAATGCGGAAGGATCCTTTAACATATAGTCCAGGCGGTATTCCTGTCCGCTGGTGGGATCAATGTTGATCGCTGCAACACCGTGGTTTGGATGGGCACCGCCGGAATACGCTTCATAGGTCCAGAAGATGGTAAACATCCTGTCGTCACTGCGCAGGACATCTGCTGTCGTGTCGTAATTAAACGGCCCCAGGTCTTCTTCCAGGTAATCAATGGCCCAGCCGGAAAACTCTGCCACCGACTGCTCGGCACTTTCCTTCCAGCCGTTGTTGTATTCCTCCAGTTTCCGGGCAAGCTCCGGATACTGGCTTTCATATTCTTCCGACAGCTTGATCTGGGCATAGCTTCCCGTGCACCAAACCATCCCGTCTCCCACACAGGAAACCGGGTAATGGCTGATGGTGATATACGCTTCTTCCGGGCTTTGTTCTTCAGCTTCCTGGGTCGTGGTTTCAGCAGCCGCTTCCGGAATGCTCTCCTGGATGGGAGAAGTCTCTGCCACCTGCTGCTCTCCTCCTGTTGCGCCGCAAGCCGTCAAGATAAGGGCCAGGATCGCTACCATGGTAGATCTTAATAATTTATGCATAAGTATTTGCTCCTGTTCAGACATTTTATGATATCCATTTTATCCAAAATACCTGCGGTTCATGGAACACTTCAGCACCAGCCACCGGGGCAGCTTCTTATAAGCCTTGCCCATACGGTATCCCAGGTACTTCCACCCGGAAACCCAGTACAGCTGCGCCACCTTGTTTCCATAGCCTTCCCTCCGGAGGAATGCCGCACTTTCCCTGACCAGCCGGATTCCCTCAGATTCCGAAGGAAATGCGTCAAAGACTTCCGGATGATCCGCCTGGGAAACCCCTAAGTCAAAGTTTCGGTGGAACTGCTGCAGCGCCGTGTAATTATGGGAATGATAGACTCTGGCGGTAGCCATATAGCCGATCTCGTATCCGGCCCCGATCACCCGGGAAGCATAGATCATATCCTCGTTAAAGATGGTCTTTTGGATAAAGCCGCCCAGTTCATCGTACACACTGCGCTTGTACATGGCGCAGACATTGGAGCAGAAGTAGGTTTTGATCCCCAGCTTCGGCAGATCTTCCCTGCTCTTTACCCGGCTCTCCTCCGGATAGTTAAAGATCCGGGTGAACTGCTCTAAAGGCGCAGCGCCGGGATTGGCCAGCTGTCTGGCATAGGTCACTGCGATCAGGGGTTTGGAAAAGCCCCCTAAGAGTCCGTCGATCAGCTGATTGTCATAGGGCACCGCATCCTGGGTCATAAGCAGAACAAAAGGCGCCGTGCTGTAGCCGATGCCGGCATGCCTCGTCGCCCCATGGTCAAAGGTATCTGCGGAAATATGATGCACTTCCAGGATAAAAGGATAGGTCTCGTTTTCCGCTTCCTTCAACCAGTACTTTTCATCCGTATTCATAATGATGACCTTGGTCACCGGATAGGTCTGCGCAGCCAGATACTGCAACAGACGGATCAGCTTCTTATCCGGTTTGTAGGTCGGGATCACCACATCCACTGCCTGCATGCTGTTTCCTCAACTTGCTCTGTTTTAATACGCGTTCTTGTTAATAAATCCCTTGAAAAAGGTCAGGAAGATGATCTTGATATCAAATCCCAGGGTCCAGTTTTCGATGTAATAAATGTCGTATTCCACCCGCTTAAAAATGGATGTATCCCCGCGGAATCCGTTGATCTGCGCCCATCCCGTAAGGCCGGGCCGCACCTGGTGCTTGACCATGTACCGGGGAATCTCTTCCTTGAATTTCTCCACAAACTGGGGTCGTTCCGGTCTGGGGCCCACCATGCTCATATCCCCTTTCAGGATGTTAAAGAGCTGGGGCAGTTCATCCAGGCTGGTTTTCCGCAGAAAACGCCCGATCCTGGTGACTCTGGGGTCTTCCTTGGTGGTCCACTTGGAAGCTTCCTCCTCATCGGTCTGCACCACCATGGAGCGGAATTTATACATTTCAAAGGGCTTATTATGGAAGCCGATACGGGTTTGCTTGAAAATAACAGGCCCTTTACTGGTAAGCTTTACGCCCAGCGCAGCGATCAGCATGATGGGGCTGGTGAGGATGATGCCAAACAGAGAGCCCAGGATATCCATCAGGCGCTTAAATACCCGGTTATAGGAATCCGACAGCGGGACGTTACGGATGTTGACCACCGGTAGGCCCTGCAGATCCTCCATATAGGGGTGGGATGAGATCACGCTGGAATAATCCGGTACAAACTTGGTGTGCACACCGCTCTTTTCGCACATGGACACGATCTTTTGCAGATCCTCGTACTGACTAAGGGGCAATGTAATGATGATCTCGTCCATCTTGTTTTCCGGCAGGATGTACTCCAGGTTGTCAATGGCACCTACCACCTTGATGCCGCGGTATTCCGCCCCTCTGGGCACCACGTCATCCAGGATCGCATGGATCTGATAGCCCCACTCGGGATTGGCCATCACACGGTCAATGTACTGCTCCGCCGCCCTGGAATAGCCAACCAGCAGGATATGCTTTAAATTGTGCCCGTTTTTCCGCATCCGCTGGAGAATGTTGCGGATAATGGTCCGTGCCAGAGTCATCAGGATCACATTGAGGACCGAGAAGATTGCCAGCATCAAACGGGAAATGTGGATAAACTGATTGTTTAAGAGGTAAAACATGGACAGCAGGACCAGCATGCCAATGACATTGGCACGGAAGATCCGCCAGATCTCGCCCAGGCGGCCGGTTCCCCGCTTCGGCGTATAGAGCTCATTGTAGTAGAACAGGATGAGGTACAGAGGTACGATCACCAGGAGGTTGAACATATACGTTGCCATGGGCAGTTTTCCTGCCAGCTCCGCATAGAAAAGCCCGCTGAAAAAGCGGATCTGGTAGGCCAGCACATAGGAAAGGGCCACGATACATCCGTCGATCAGAACATGCAGTTGGTTAAAGTACTTCTGATTGTTTTTGATCATACCTTTAAGCTATCACAGAATCATCCTGAAAACATTAAGAATTAGTTCAAATTCGATTAAAATATAGCGGAAAAAGCGGGCAAAACGAAAGCTTACATGCTTGGCCCTTCCTTCCTCGGATAAAGCCAGCCTGATCCCATCTCCAAGGCCTTTCCAATAGTCCTTGCCAAGGCCCTTTAAGGAAAAGAACAATCCCTTGATCAAGCACCCCATGAGTAAAAACGGAGCATTGACGAGCCATTGCAGCAGCGGCTCATTTTTGCAGGTAAGATACAGGTTGTTACGGGCAGATAAGCGCACCTTGAAGGCGTTGTGCCGAGAGCCGCTGGATGCGCTTCCCACGTGGTAAACCACCGCCTTGGGGGCATAGTAGTTATGATAGCCGTAGAGGATCCCCCGATAGCCCAGGTCCAGATCCTCCAGATAGGCAAAGTGGGCTTCGTCAAACAGGCCCGTTTCTTCCAGAAAACTGCGGCGATAGATGGCCGCTCCGGCGCAGGCGGAAAAGATCCGCTTTTCTTTTGCATACAGGCCGTTTTCTTTATAGACCTTCCCTTTTCCTCTGGCGCGGGCATAGCCCAGCAGGGTGTAATAATCTCCCGCATCGTCGATCCGGTTTTTGTCCTGATACTGCATCATTCGGGCGGAAACGGAAAAGGCATCGCTGTGGCGATCCATCACATCTTCCAGTTCGGTTACAAAGCCCGGTTCCACCTCCGTATCGTTGTTAAGAAGCAGTACATATTCTGTAATACTGGCCCGTATCCCCGCATTGACCGCTGGCGCAAAGCCGGTGTTGTGATCCAGGTACAGCGCTTCGATCAGCGGGTGGGAAGCGGTAAGGTCCTTTAAGTACTCTACGCTGCCATCCGTCGATCCGTTATCCACCACTAAAACAGGAGCCTGGACAGGATCTGCCAGCAGGCTCTCAATGCAGGCCTTTAAATACCCCAGGCCGTTATAGTTTGGAATGATAATGGTGGTTTTCATTTTGCTTTTTTCTCAAAACGAGGGTCCCACAGGATACGAAATCCCAGTTCCCGGATCCGCTCGCACAGTCGCAGGGAGTCTTCCGCGGTAAACGGACGATTGCTGCATTCAAAGATATCGATGTTCAGTGCTTCCGCCAGTTCCGGCTTTACCAGAGCACCGTTTAGATCAACGGCATCTACATTCCGGCAGATACTGCCTAAATTGGCTCTGCCGCTGAAGCCTTTTTTCTTTCCCGCGTCTGGACAGGTTCCATCGGGTTGTAGGATACCAGACGTTATTTTACCTGCAGAATAGAGGTTTCCACCGATCACGCCGATGTCCGGGCGGTAGTCAAAGATCTCTCCCGGATACTCCACCCGGTAGAATCCCAGGTGATGGGTATCCACCACTTTCCCCTGTATCCCCTTTTCATTTAAGTAATCCTGCACAGCCCGTTTTCCCGCTTCATAGGCGTAGGTTTTGCTGGCCGGGTTTTCTGCGGTGGAGCCGCTGTAGCATCTCCAGTGGTACAGCACTTCCTCGATGTGGTAGATCTTCTCTTCGTAATGCTTTCCGTACAGGTCTTCCAGAGAGGCGATGCTGCGCAGGATCAGATCATAATCCTGGGCGCCGTCATACTGCCTGCGTTCCCGCAAAGACTTGAAAAGACGGGATTTCATCACCAGGAAGTGACAGATGTAATTGTTGGATAAAATTAAATCGTAATTAAAGTTCTGTTTGAAATTGGGCTGTAAATATTTGGTTCCGTCCCACTTATCTTCGTCGGAATACAGCAGGTCATAGTCCCCCGCTACAATGGCCGCGGCATTCTCATACAGGGCATTGGGCGTTAAGAGATCGTCATGATCCAGGAGGCAGATATAATCCCCCTTGGCATATTCCGCCGCCGCATTGGTGTTATCGGAGATACCGCCATTTTCCTGCAGATGGACATAGAAGATCTTCTCCCGAAGAGCCCTTTCTTCCTTCTCTCTGCTTTGCAGGAAGGCTTCCAGGGCATCCTTCACCACGCTGCTTTCGCTGGCATCGGCCAGGATCAGCTCCCAGTTTGTGTAGGTCTGACCTGCCACCGAGGATAGCAGCTCTGTCAGATAGGTTGCCTTCGTTTCGTAGGCAGGGACCAGAATGCTGAACAGATGGGGAGTATCCCACACCTTTTCCCGTTGGGCTTTAAGAGTCCCTTCCTCCACCGGTTCATAGGTATAGGTTTCCCCGTTTTCTTCCAGACGCTCAAAAACGGCCTGTGCAGTTGCCCGCAGGCCGTTTCTTTTCAGGTATTGAATTGTTTTTTGAA
>JAILDL010000213.1 GCA_024689465.1 Lachnospiraceae bacterium | reverse complement strand
GGTAGATGCCAAGTCTATCCTGGGTATTCTGGGAATGAACCTGACACAGAACCTGGTAGTATCTTACAGTGGTTTTAACAGCGAGTTCGAACAGGTATTGAATCATCTTTCCATTGCGTGCTAAGAGAGAGGATAGGATCTTTTCTTAGCGGAACAATTAAATGATGGGTGAAAAACCTCCCGTGGTGTTCCACGGGAGGTTTTTGCGTATGTGGCCTACTCGTTTTCTTTGCGATGTTTCTGCTTGCAAGTTCGGTGGTTTGCCTTCACAATGGAAGGGTAACGAATGTTTGTTCCCGTAAGAAAGGAGGGGCCTATGGAAATCCGCATATCCGTGCGTGCACTGGTGGAATTTATCCTGCGCTGCGGCGATATCGACAACCGCAAAGCAGCATCATCGGACAACGCCATGCAGGAAGGCAGCCGGATCCACCGGATGATCCAGAAGCGTATGGGCAGCGATTACCATGCGGAGGTGCCTCTTTCCTATACGTATCATGCAGACACTTATGACGTGATCATCGAAGGCCGGGCAGACGGCATCATCGGTCCCCTGGAGGAACTCAAAGACGGCACCCTGACAGAGGAACTGTTTACCGTGGATGAGATCAAGGGAACCTACCGGGATATCCTGCGGATGGAGGAGCCGGTGCCGGTGCACCTGGCCCAGGCAAAGTGCTATGCCTTTATGCTGGCCATGGAGGTTAGAAATGTCCGTTCGTCTGAAGAAGCGCTCAAAAAGGAAACCATGGCCGTTCGCATGACCTACTGCAACCTGGATACGGAGCAGATCCGGTACTTTGATTTTACCTATCGTTATGACGAACTGGAGGAGTGGTTCTCTTCCGTTATGCTGGAATATAAAAAGTGGGCGGACTTCCAGATCCAGTGGAAGGAAAAAAGGCAGCAGTCCATCCGGCAGCTGTCCTTTCCCTATGAATATCGTAAGGGACAGAAGGAACTGATCACCCATGTGTATCATACCCTGTACCGACGAAAGAAGCTGTTCATCGAGGCACCCACCGGCTCCGGCAAGACGCTGGCAACGGTGTTTCCTGCGGTGAAGGCCATGGGGGAGGATCTGGCGGAAAAGATCTTCTATATGACCGCCAAGACCATCACCCGGACGGTGGCGGAAAATGCCTTTGCGATCCTCAGGGAGCACGGCCTTTCTTTTAAGACGGTGATCCTCACCGCCAAGGAAAAGATCTGCTTTCAGGAGGAGTGTCTGTGCAATCCGGTGGATTGCCCCTATGCCAGGGGACACTTTGACCGGATCAACGATGCCATCTATGACCTGCTCACCCATGAGGAGAGCTTTACCAGAGAAAAGATCGAAGCCTATGCCAGAGACCATCAGGTATGCCCCTTTGAGATGACCCTGGATATGAGCCTGTTTTCCGACGGGGTGATCTGTGACTACAATTACGTATTTGACCCCCATGTATATCTGCGCAGGTTCTTTGCAGAAGGGGTTCAGAACGATTACATCTTCCTGGTGGACGAAGCCCACAACCTGGTGGACCGGGGACGGGAGATGTACAGCGCTGCTTTGTTCAAGGAGCAGTTCCTGGAACTGAAAAAGGCGGTGAAGGTATATGACAAGGGGATGGGAACAGCCCTGGAACGATGCAACCGGGAATTTCTGAAGCTTAAAAAAACGGGTGATATCTTAAACCTGTTTTCCGTCACGGATATCAGTGCCCTCGTAGGGCAGCTGGACCTGCTGTTTAACAGGATTTCCACTTATCTGGAGAAGCATGATGACAGTCCTGTCAGGGACGAGATCCTGGATTTCTTCTTCGAACTCAGTTCCTTTTTGGAAATATATGACAAGCTGGACGATCACTATGTCATATACGGTGAACTCCAGTCAGATGGCGGCTATATGGTGCGTCTGTTCTGCGTGGACCCCTCCCGGAATCTGGAGGAGTGTATGGGACGGGGCAGGAGCACAGTTTTGTTTTCCGCGACCCTCTTACCCATTCAGTATTATAAGAAGCTGCTGGGGGGAGACGAGGAAGATTATGAGGTCTATGCAGACACCGTTTTTGACAGACAAAGGCGAAAGCTCCTGATCGCTTCCGAGGTGACCAGCAAGTACACCCGCAGAGGCATCGAGGAGTACCGGAAGATCGCAGCCTATATCCTGGAGATCGTCCAGGCAAAACAGGGCAATTATATGGTCTTTTTCCCTTCGCATCTGTTCCTTCGAAGCGTTCTCATTGCCTTTCGTGACCTGGTGAGTCTACAGGAGGAAGAAACCGTCACAGAGGACGGTTCCCTGGAGATCCTCATTCAGGAGGACTATATGAACGAAACAGCCAGGGAGGAATTTCTCGATCGTTTCAACAAAAACACAAATATTGACTTGATCAGTCAGATCGATTTCCCCATTTCCGAGGAACCGGATTCAAGGGAACACGGCTGCGTAGAGAATAGAGATCCGGATACCCTCATCGGGTTCTGCGTCATGGGCGGGATCTTCTCGGAAGGCATCGACCTGCGAAACGATTCCCTGATCGGTGCCATCCTGGTAGGCACGGGCCTTCCCCAGGTAAACCACGAACAGGATCTGATCAAGGACTACTTTGAACAGCGGGAGCCGGGCATGGGCTTTGACTATGCCTACCAGTATCCAGGTATGAACAAGGTGCAGCAGGCTGCAGGCCGGGTGATCCGTACCGCAGAGGATGTGGGCGTGGTGGCGCTGCTGGACGAGCGGTTCTTAAACCGCTCCTATCAGAGACTCTTTCCCAGAGAGTGGAAAGAATACGATGTGGTCACCTGTGAAAATGTTGGCGGAAAACTGGCGGATTTTTGGGAGAAATGGAAGGAATAAAGACATTAAATCCTGATTTAACATAAGTCTATAATATTCTGAAAACCGCATAAATAAAGTATAAACGACAGATTAAAAATGTATAAATGACGAACCCGATTATTCACTATGACGCATGTGTCACATTGTGGATAACTCTGTGGAATTTGGGGATTTCCGGTTCTGAACTGATAGGACTGTTATTTTCAGAAAAATGAATAAAGCGTTTTTTGATACAGAAAAGCCGGATTTTGCCACATTGACTTCTGAAGGAAAAAGGAAGACAATTTCAGTTGTGTACAATGTTTATCAGGAGGTTTTGAATGAAGCGGTTTTTTAAGTATGTAAAGCCGTATCTCCCCTTCTTTATCCTGGGACCCATCATGATGGTCTGCGAAGTGGCAGGCGATGTATGGATGCCCAGACTGATGGCCAACATCATTAACATCGGTGCGGCCAACGGAGATACCGGTTATATTCTTATGACAGGTTTCGAGATGATCGGAGTGGCCTGCTTTATGGCCCTTACCGGAATCCTGGGAGCCTATTTCGGAACCAAGGGTTCCGTCTATTTTGCAAGGGATCTGCGAAAAGACGTATTTGGCAAGATCCAGCAGTTTTCCTTTTCCAATATTGACCGGTTCAGTACGGGATCTTTGGTAACCCGTCTGACCAATGACATCACCCAGGTGCAGAACCTGGTGAACATGATGCTGCGGATGATGTTCCGGGCACCCTTCATGCTCATCGGTGCCCTTGTGATGGCCATCAGCATGAACGCACAGCTGGCTATGATCCTGGTCATCGTGATCCCCATCCTGATCGTGGTGATCGGTATCGTCATCTATATCGGTTTTCCCCGGTTTGAGAAGATGCAGAAGAAGATCGATGCCTTAAACTCCAACATCCGGGAAGCCCTCACCAATGTGCGCGTGATCAAATCCTTTGTGCGGGAAGATTATGAAGAAAAGAAATTCGCTGCTTCCAACAGGGATCTGAAGGAAGCAGGCCTTAACGCCTTCCGTCTGGTGATCTTTACCATGCCCATCATGGCACTGGCCATCAACATCACCACCCTGGCAGTTGTCTGGTTCGGCGGTCGGCAGATCCTGGTAGGCACCATGCAGGTTGGCGAACTGACAGCCTTTACTACCTATATCATTCAGGTGCTGATCAGCCTGATGATGCTGGCCATGATCCTGCTCCAGAGTTCCCGTGCCATTGCATCCGGCAAACGTATCCTGGAAGTGCTGGATGAGAAGCTGGATCTGAACGATGAGGAGGCAAAAAGCAAAGACCATGTTGTGGGGAGCGGTTCCATCCGCTTTGAGCATGTTTCCTTCCGCTATTATAAAGAGAGCGAAGAAAAGGTATTAAACGACATCAATGTGGAGATCCCTTCGGGTACCACGGTGGGCATCATTGGTTCCACCGGCTGCGGTAAGACTACCCTGGTGCAGATGATCCCCCGTCTTTACGATGTGGACGAAGGTGCTGTTTATGTAGACGGCGTCAATGTAAAGGATTACAGCCTGTATAACCTGCGGGAAGGGGTGGGCATGGTTCTGCAAAAGAACGTGCTCTTCTCCGGCACCATTGAAGAAAATCTGCTTTGGGGAAATCCCGATGCATCGGAAGAAGAGATTCAAAGTGCCGCTATGGCTGCCCAGGCCCATGACTTTATCACGGCCACCAAAGACGGTTATGAAACCGACTTGGGACAGGGCGGCGTCAACGTATCCGGCGGTCAGAAGCAGAGACTGTGTATTGCCAGAGCAATGCTGAAAAAGCCGAAGATCCTCATTCTGGACGATTCCACCAGCGCAGTGGATACCGCTACGGAAGCAAGGATCCGGGAAGCCTTTGCAGACAGCCTCAAGGATACCACCAAGCTGATCATTGCCCAGCGGATCTCTTCCGTAAAGGATGCGGATCTGATCCTGGTCATGGATGAAGGACAGATCGTGGGACAGGGTACCCACGGGGAATTAATGAATACCTGTGAGACCTATCAGGAAATCTACAGTTCACAGATGGATCGGGAGGTGAGTGCATCATGAATGAGAAGCAGCAGCAACGCCTGATCCAGAAATATGCAAGAAAAGAAGATCCCTCCAAAATGAAGGGAAGAGGCGGCGGCCCCAGAGGCATGATGAAGACGGGCAAGCCCAAGAACAGCAAAAAGACCATTGGCCGTCTGTTTTCCTATATCGCAGGAGATAAGTGGAAACTGGTCATCGTCTTCTTTATGGTCATCATCAATACCGTAGGCGGCCTGGCAGGTTCCTATCTGCTCCGCCCGGTGGTCAACATGCTCACCAGCCCCGGAGGCTCTGTGGAAAAGCTCCTGGGTTACATCGGGATCATGGCTGCGGTTTACGCATCGGTTGTGATCTCCCAATATCTTCAGGCCCGGATCATGATCGAAGTATCCCAGAAAGCGCTGGAAAAGCTGCGAAACGATCTGTTCCGGAAGGTACAAAAGCTCCCGGTACGGTTTTACGATACCAATAATCACGGGGATGTCATGAGCCGGTTTACCAATGACGTGGATGCCATCGGAGAGATGCTGAACAACACCATCGTCAATCTGATCTCCGGAACCATTACCCTGGTGGGAACCTTATCCCTTATGATCTATACCAACTGGATCCTGACCCTTGTGACCTTTGCGCTGATCCCTGTGATGGTCTTTGCGGGGCAGGCGGTTGCCAAGGTCAGCAGCAAGTATTATAAGGCCCAGCAGACTTCTCTTGGTACCTTAAACGGCTATGTGGAAGAGACCGTTACCGGACAGAAGGTAGTCAAGGTCTTTAATCACGAAGAGACCGCCGTGGATGAATTTAATTTCCTGAACGAGGATCTGGCCTCCAGACAGGTAAAGGCACAGTTCTTCGGCGGCATCATGGGCCCTGTTATGGGAAACATCAGCCAGGCCAGCTATGCCCTGACCAGTATGGTGGGCGGCGTGCTCTGCGTATTGCAGGGCTTTGATATCGGCGGTCTGACGGTATTTGTAAACTACTCCCGTCAGTTCTCCCGGCCCATCAATGAGCTGTCCATGCAGATGAACACCATCTTTTCGGCGCTGGCCGGTGCGGAACGTGTCTTTGATGTCATGGACCAGCAGGAGGAAGAGCCGGATAAAGACGGGGCACTCGCCCCTCCCATCAAGGGATTTGTCCGCCTGGAGGATGTGACATTCGGCTATAACCCGGATAAGGTGATCTTAAAGAACGTTTCCCTGTATGCAAAGCCGGGACAGAAGATCGCCTTTGTAGGCTCTACGGGAGCCGGCAAGACCACCGTCACAAACCTGATCAACCGGTTCTATGATATTGATTCCGGAAAGATCACCATCGACGATGTGGACATCAAGGATATTAAGAGAGATTACCTCAGACAGAATGTAGCCATGGTCCTGCAGGATACCCATCTGTTTACCGGCACCATCAAGGACAATATCCGCTACGGACGCATGGATGCCACCGATGAGGAGATCATCGAGGCGGCAAAAACTGCCAGTGCCCATTCTTTTATAATGCGTTTGGAGCACGGGTATGATACAGTAATAGAAGGAGATGGTGCAAACTTAAGTCAGGGACAAAGACAGCTCTTAAACATCGCCAGAGCTGCCATTTCCAGGGCACCGATCCTGATTTTGGATGAAGCGACCAGTTCTGTGGATACCCGTACCGAGAAACATATCGAGCACGGGATGGACCGGTTGATGGCAACACGCACCACCCTTGTCATTGCCCACAGACTGTCTACTGTACGAGATGCAAACGCCATTATGGTCCTGGAGCACGGAGAGATCATCGAACGGGGTGATCATGACCAGCTTCTGGAACAGAAAGGCCGTTATTACGAGTTATATACCGGTAAGAGCGAACTGAGCTGACAGGTACTTTAAACCCTAAGTTAAAAAATCGGGGGTGTACATAAGTACCAAGGTGTGGTATCCTAACGTTGGGTAGGACGTTTGGCCTACTTTAATTGTTATGGAAATGTTCAGGTAGTAAGAAATGACGGAAACTGCAGAAAATCGCGCAGAACTTAATATGGATGAGATGCTGGAAGAGATCATGAAGGCACGCATCAGCGACCCGAAAGGTGCTATGGCTCTGGGCGAAAGAATCATAGAAATGGCCAAGGACATGCCGGATGCGGACAATTGTTACGGTGTGGCCTACTATTGCATGGCGGATGCCAGCGTGGTCATGAACCAGATCCAGGACTTTACGGAATACATTGTTACGGCCATTGCCTTCCTTCGCAATGCGGACAATCGTCCCGTACTGGCCAGAGCCTATAACGTGATCGCCATTCAGGATCTGGTACAGGGTAACTACCCTGCGGCTCTGGATAATTACACCAAGGCCCTTGCCTATTCCGGAGAAGAAGCCTATTACGAAAAGGGTCTCATCCAAAGCAACATTGCGGAGATGTACGGTATCCTGGGGGATATCGAGCATGCCCTGGATTATTACGGCATCGCCATCGAGAACCTCCGGATGGATAAGACGGCGCCCTACAGCGGTGCCAACATCGCCAACTGCACCGCACAGATGGGTAAGTATTATGCCCAGTTAGGTGACCTTGGAAAGGTACGGGAGTGCCTGGAGAAGCTGGATACCATTCACCTGCGTCCCGATGAAGCCAATTACAACGGTATCACCGTAAAGACCATCCGGGTGATGCTCCTGTGGGAACTGGGAGAAAAGGATAAGGCCCAGGACCTGTTAAAGGATACCATCGAGCACCTGGATAACATGGGTGTGATCACCGATACCTATAATGACATGCTTTACTTCGCGGAGTTTCTGGACCGGTATGATCTGGTGGATGAATTTGAAACCGTGATCGATTACATCGAGAAGGAAGCGAAGGAAACCGGCGTAGCCAATATGCGCCTGCAGATCCTGAATCTGCGGCTTAAGTACGAAAAGAAACATGCAAAGAAGGAACAGTACCGCGTGCATCTGGAGGAATTCTTTGAACTCTTCCAGTGGCAGCAGATCGCAGGGAACAAGATGAACCTGCGGGCCGTGGAACTGGGGATCGCCCTGGCAGACGAAGAGCGCAAGCGCGCAGAGGTAGAACGTCAGAACAAGATCCTGGAAACCAGATCCACCCACGATGCCATCACCGGACTGCCCAATCGCTATGCATTAAACGAATATGCGGAAGCAGCCTTCGAGCGGGCATATCAGAATCAGACCTTGTTTGCCATCGAACTGCTGGATGTGGACTGCTTTAAGCAGTACAACGATTCCTACGGTCATCAGAAGGGTGACGAGTGCCTGCAGATGGTGGCAGATGCTTTAAAGGAAGTGGCTTCCCAGGACGGCATTTTCGCAGCCCGTTTCGGCGGCGATGAGTTTGCGATCATCTACGAAGACTTCAGCGACGAGGACATCAAGCAGATCGCGGAGCAACTCAGACTGCGGATCATGAACCAGCATGTGCCCAATACCAATTCCGATGTCATGCCCTTCATCACCATTTCCCAGGGTATCCGGAATTCCGTCCCCACCGCGGGCAATAAGGTATGGGACTTCCTCTACGGCGCGGACAACGCTTTGTATCATGTAAAGCGGAGCCAGAAAAACAGTGTGCATCTGGTGCATAAGGTGACCAAGGTTCTGTACGAATAAACCAAATTTGTTTCTTGACAGGGGAAGGGTTTTTCCCTATATTAGGTGATAAGTAAATACTACCCCAAAGGTGATGCCGAAGAGGAGTAGACAAAAGCCCCCGAGCAGAGAGAACTTCGTATGGTGAAAGGAGTTTGCGGGAAGAGTTGTTGAAGGTAGCTTCGAAACCGGAAGACCGAGAAAACGAACAGGGTTCGGATAAGTCTTCCCGGCGGGTCCCCGTTACAGGATCGGGTTCTGATAGGAACCGCTAAGGCAGAACAATCTGCGAACAAAGGTGGTACCGCGTTTATAACGCCCTTTGCTGACATATGTCGGCAGAGGGCTTTTCTTTTTGGTAAACGTACCTGACGGATCAGTATTTCCAAGGAAAGAGAAAAGGAGAAAACATGAAGAAAGAACTGGCAAAAACCTATGACCCCAAGGGCATAGAAGACAGAATCTATCAGACATGGATGCAGAAAGGCTATTTCCATGCCGAAGTCGATCATTCAAAGAAACCCTTTACCATTGTGATCCCCCCGCCGAACATCACGGGACAGCTTCACATGGGACATGCATTGGATGAGACCATGCAGGATATCCTGATCCGTTATAAGAGAATGCAGGGCTATAACGCACTGTGGCAGCCTGGTACGGACCACGCTTCCATTGCAACCGAAGTCAAGATCATCGAGAAATTAAAGGCAGAGGGCATCGATAAGAGAGACCTGGGAAGAGAAGGCTTCTTAAAGCGTGCCTGGGAGTGGAAGGAAGAGTACGGCGGACGGATCTTAAATCAGCTGAAAAAGCTGGGTGCTTCCTGTGACTGGGAAAGAGAACGCTTCACCATGGACGAGGGCTGCAACAAGGCCGTTACCGAAGTGTTCTGCAAGATGCACGAAAAAGGCTGGATCTACAAGGGCAAGCGTATGGTCAACTGGTGCCCGGTATGTAAGACCTCCATTTCCGATGCGGAAGTTGTATACGAAGAGCAGCAGGGACATTTCTGGCACATCAAGTATCCTCTGGTAGATGCAGACGGAAAGCCTTCTACCACGGAGTTTCTGGAATTTGCCACCACCCGTCCCGAGACCATGCTGGGTGATACGGCTGTTGCCATCAATCCAAACGATGAGCGCTATGCCCACCTGCGGGGCAAGAAGGTATGGCTTCCCATTGTCAACAAGGCCATTCCTGTTGTAGAAGACGATTATGTCGATATGGAGTTTGGTACCGGCGTTGTAAAGATCACACCGGCACACGACCCCAACGATTTTGAAGTAGGAAAGCGTCACAACCTGGATGTGATCAACATCTTAAACGATGATGCCACCATCAACGAAAACGGCGGCAAGTACTGCGGTCTGGACCGCTACGAGTGCAGAAAGCAGATCGTAGAGGAACTGGACAGCTTAGGCCTTCTGGTTCGCATCGAGGACTATTCCCACAACGTTGGAACCCACGATCGCTGCAACACCACGGTAGAACCTATGGTAAAGGATCAGTGGTTCGTAAAGATGGACGAACTGATCAAGCCTGCCGTAAAGGCGGTTCAGGACGGTGAGATCAAGCTGATCCCCGAGCGTATGGACAAGACCTACTTTAACTGGACGGACAACATCCGTGACTGGTGTATCTCCAGACAGCTCTGGTGGGGACACCGGATCCCGGCTTATTACTGCGATGAATGCGGTGAGGTAGTGGTAGCACGCTCCATGCCGGAGAAGTGCCCGCACTGCGGTGGCACCCACTTTACCCAGGATCCCGATACGTTGGATACCTGGTTCTCCTCTGCGCTGTGGCCTTTCTCCACACTGGGATGGCCGGAGATGACCGAGGACCTGAAGTATTTCTATCCCACCGACGTACTGGTAACCGGATACGACATCATCTTCTTCTGGGTTATCCGTATGATCTTCTCCGGATACGAGCAGATGGGTGAAAAGCCCTTCCACACCGTATTGTTCCACGGTCTGGTAAGAGATTCCCAGGGCCGGAAGATGAGTAAGTCGCTGGGCAACGGTATCGATCCTCTGGAGATCATCGATCAGTACGGTGCAGATGCACTGCGTCTGACTCTGATCACCGGCAATGCACCCGGAAACGACATGCGTTTCTACATGGAACGTGTGGAAGCATCCAGAAACTTTGCCAACAAGGTATGGAATGCCACCCGTTTCATCATGATGAACTTTGACCAGGCTATGGAAAAACGCGGCCTGTCTGAGGATGCCCTTCCCTGGGATGTATCCTTTGATGCCATTAAGGAAAAGCTGCAGCCGGTGGATAAGTGGATCCTGTCCAGACATAACAAGGTGATCCGCGAGATGACCGCCAATATGGATGCCTTTGAACTGGGTATTGCGGTTTCCAAGGTATATGACTTTATCTGGGATGAGTTCTGTGACTGGTACATCGAGATGGTAAAGCCCCGTCTGTACAATTCCGATGATACCGACAGCCAGGATGCGGCTTTGTGGACTCTTAAGTATGTCCTCATCGATTCCTTAAAGCTGCTGCATCCTTACATGCCCTTCATCACCGAGGAGATCTTCGACACCCTTCAGAATGAGGAAGAATCCATTATGATCTCCAAGTGGCCGGAATACATGGATGCCATGGATTTTGCCAAGGAAGAAAACGATCTGGAGACCTTGAAGGAAGCCATCCGCGGTATCCGAAACATCCGTACCCAGATGAACGTAGCTCCCAGCCGGAAGGCAAAGGTATACGTTGTCAGCGAGAAGGAGACTATCCGGAACACCTTTGCCGAAGGCGCACTGTTCTTTGCTCCCCTAGCCTATGCTTCCGAAGTGGAAGTACAGGCGGATAAGACCGGTATTGCCGACGATGCGGTTTCCGTTGTTATTCCGGATGCCAACATCTACATTCCCTTCGCGGAACTGGTAGACATCGCCCAGGAGATCGAGCGACTGACCAAAGAGGAAGCAAGACTGCATTCCGAGATCGCCAGAGGCGAAGGCATGCTGAATAACGAGCGCTTTATTTCCAAGGCCCCTGCCGCCAAGGTAGAAGAGGAAAAGGAAAAACTGGCAAAGAATAAGCAGATGCTGGAACAGGTTTCCGAGCGGCTTAGCCAGCTGAAGAAATGAACTCCTGGGGACGGAGTTAGGGGTTCAAAAAATCTGATATAGGAAATCATAAAAGGGCTGGCTCCCGGATCCATCATCCGGCGAGGCAGCCCTTTTGATTTAGAAGGTTGAAAATTGTTGAATTGTTTTTCGTTTTGTTTTTTTAGTTTTGGTTTTTGGTTTTTGCCACTTTGTGGTTTTACCACGTTGTGATCTTCTACATTGTGGTTTGGTTGACCGGCTTAGTGAGTGAACCGGTAGGGTGCTGTCTTTGCCAGAAATTCACAATAATCTTCGAATGCTTCCGCAAAGAACTTTAATACACGATCGATCTTCTTCATTTCTTTTCCTTTCCGACGCTTCTTCGTTGCATACCTTGTATGCGGCGTCTTTGTACTTGTTTTCTTGTCTACAGTTGCATTCTAATACGGCTCCGTATAAAATACTTGTCAAAAGGACAGAAAAAGTAGCCAAATCTTGCAAATCAGATATAAACAAAACGAAAATACAGGGAATATGTGGGATTGAGAAGCAAAACAACTGGCCATATTTTATAAATCAACGGGATGCACGGAAAGAAAGGAACGGCATGCAGCCACTGTACGAAGAAAAAGAAGCGGAATTTGAAGTGTATGTGAAACGATCGGAGCATGTGTCGCCCCATCTGCATAAATCCATGGAATTTGTCTATGTGACCGGCGGCACGTTGGAGATCGGGGTGGGGCAGGAGCTTTACCACATGGAAAAGGGAGACTTTGCCATCGTTTTCCCGGAGATGATCCACCATTATCAGGTGTTCGGAGGAGATGAGTGCGAAGCGATCTACATCCTGGTGGCACCTTCTCTGTGCGAGCGGTTTGCGGATCTGACCAGACAGAAGTGTCCGGAAGACCCGGTCATCCCGGCGCGCAAGGTCCATACGGAGATCCCTTATGCCATGGGACATCTGGCAGTGATCTACCGGGAGCAGAAGGCACCGGAAGAATCGGACCTTCCCCCGGAGAGTATCGGGATCCTCTCTTCGGATCCATTAAGAGAAGCCCTGATCAGTGCGTACATTCAGATCATCCTGGCCCGCAGCATCCCCTGTTGTCACCTGATCGAAAAGCAGACGGTGGACAGCACGGATCTGATTTATCGAACCGTGTCCTACATTTCCGCCCATTTTACGGAGACCGTTACCTTGACAAAAATGGCAAGAGACCTCTACGTCAGCCCCTATACTCTGTCCCGGGTGTTCTCGGCCACCTTTCACACCAACTTCAACGGATACCTGAACGATGCCCGGTTAGAGTACGTTTGCAGCCTCCTTCGTTATACGGACCAGAGCATCACCGAGGCTTGTGAAAATGCAGGCTTTGAATCCCAGAGAACCTTTAACCGGGTGTTTCGGGAGAAGTTTCATATGTCCCCGAGGGCGTGGAAAAACGCATTGCAGGAATTCACAGAAATTTAAGTAAACTGGGGAGACCTTGTCGTTTCCACTTGCTTTTTTCTATGCTATAATGATTCTGTATATTAGTATGCCTATTTGTTCCGATTGGGAGGGTAGTTATGCCATTTACAACTGCATCTGCGACGCCGGAACAACTAAAGAAAGCGCTGGCGGACATAAAAGCCAACGAAAAACAGCAGGCTCTGCAACACCACACGCTGTCCATCGGGTCGTATGTAAAGATTTCCAAGGACCAGATGATGGCGTGGATCTATGTTAACCCGCCGGAGCCGGGCGCACCTATGTACAATCGTGACGATATCGAGGCTTTTCTGGCAGAGAACGGCGTCGTTTGCGGATACCATTCCTCCAATATGGGCGCCATCGTGAAGAAGGGCATTTTTGAACGGGAGATCAAGATCGCCATCGGCAAGATCCCAAAGGACGGCCGAAACGGCACCTATGAGTACCTGTTCAATACCTTAAAGCGCACATCCCCGGTGATCCGGGACGACGGTTCGGCGGATTATTCCTCCCTCGGACTGGTTGAAAATGTGCATAAGGGAGATATCATTGCCCAGTACCGTCATCCGATCCCCGGAGAGGAAGGCTATACCGTTACCGGAAAGGATCTGCCCTGCAGACCCGCCATTGATGTTCCCTTAAAACGGGGCAAAGGCGTGGAGCAGGACCCCATGAATCCGGATCAGTATATTGCCACCATGGACGGAAAGGTGGAGATCGTACAGGATCGTGTGGAGGTTTACTCGGTACACGAGATCGTGCGGGACGTAACCTATGTAGACGGAAAGATTGAATTTTTCGGCGATATCATCATCCACGGCAATGTCCTGTCGGGTGTGACCATCCGGTCCGGACGGAATGTGGATATCCGGGGAACCTGCGAAGCGGCGGACATTTTCGCCGGAGGCGACGTGATCCTGCAGCGGGGGATCCTGGGAGGCAGCAAGGGACGGATCTCCGCCAGAGGCAATGTGATGGCGGATTTCATCGAGAATGCTCACATTGAGTGTGGCGGAAACGTCAAGAGCAATTCCATCATCAACTCCGAAGTATCCGCAGAGGGCAAGGTGGTGATCACCGGCAAGAGCGGAGCAATCTACGGTGGCAAGACCCACGCCCTGATCAGCATCGAGGCCAATATCATCGGCAACGATTCCTGTGTACAGACCCTGGTGCATGCCGGTTATGAGATGGATACCTATGAAAAGTATCTGCGGTTTAACCGGATGGAAGCCACGCTGGAGACCTCTCTGGAAAAACTGATGGAGCAGCTCAAGATCCTCCTGAAGGAAAAGCGCAAGCCTGAGAATCGCAATAATACCATTTTAGACAGCAAGATCGAAAGCCTGAATATATCCAAGAACAAGTTCCAGGACCAGCTGGAACAGACGAAGAAGGACAAGGCACTCTTTGCGGAGATCCTGGAAAAAGGACGGGGCGGCAAGATCCTTTGCAGCGGCGGGATCTTTCCCGGCGTGACCATCGGGATCGGTTCCATGCAGATGCCCATCGAAGAAAAGATGTCGGCGACCAAGTTCTATGACGAAAACGGAGCCCTTCGTTATACCTCCATGGTATTATAGGCATTCAGAGTGTTGGGCCATATGTCAGATTACGAGACGGTCCTGAAAAAACTGGAGGCGACACCCCGGTTTCTAGAGACCACGAACATAGAGAAAACAAAAGAATTATACAAAAGCCTGGGAGAGCCCGGCGCAGGGATCCCTCTGATCCATGTGGCGGGAACCAACGGCAAGGGATCGGTGTGCAACTACCTGACCTCCATCCTCCGGGAGAGCGGCTTCCATGTGGGAACGTTTATTTCTCCCCATTTAACGGATATCAGGGAGAGGATACTCCTGGACGGGGAGCTGATGGAGGAGGATACCTTCCGGGAACTGTACGAATACGTGGATGAGAAAGCTTCCGGAGTGATCCGGTTAAACCATTCCGAGTATCTGTTCCTTATGGCCATGGAGTATTACCGCCGAAAGCACCCGGATGTGCTGATCCTGGAAACCGGCCTGGGAGGCAGACTGGATATCACCAATATCGTGGAGCATCCTCAGGTGTGCGTGATCACCCGTATCGGCCTGGATCACATGCTGTATCTGGGAGATACCAAGGAAAAGATCGCCCGGGAAAAGGCAGGGATCATCAAACAGGGCGTTCCCTGCATCTGTCTGGAACAGGAGCCGGAGGTAAACCGGATCCTGTCTCTGGAAGCGGGCCGCCTGCAGGCACCGTTATACCGGATCCCCGAAGGAGCGGCCAAAGAGGCGCTGCTTACGGAGAAAAGCCTGACTTTTTCCTATACCTCCCGAAAATGGGGGGAGCTGCCGGTCGTTTTGAAGCAGCCGGCCCTTTATCAGCTGGACAATGCACCCCTGGCCATCGAGGCACTGGGAGCACTGCCCCTTGGGGAAAACATCACAAGGCAGCAGGTCCTTGCAGGCCTGCAAAAAGCGGCATGGCCCGGTCGTATGGAAGAGATCCTTCCCGGGATCTACTTAGACGGCGGGCACAACGAGGACGGGATCTTATCGTTTCTGAAAACTGTCCGGTATCACAAGGGAAACAAGGAGCTGCTCTTTGCGGCCGCTTCGGACAAGGATTACGGAAAAATGATCCGTCAGCTCCAGGGGAGCGGTCTCTTTGACAAGGTGGTGGTCACCGCCTTTAAAGGGAGTCGGGCGACATCGCCTGTAAAGCTGAAGGAACTGTTTACTGAGGAAGGCGCAAAAAACGTGGTCTGCTGCGCAGACACGGAGGAAGCCTTCCGGAACATAGCAAAGGACAGGGAAGCCTTTGACGGGATCTACATTGCCGGCTCCCTGTATCTGGTTGCCGAAATGCGGCAACTGTGGAAACAGACACTGGAAACCAAAGGAAAAACATCATGATCGTATTTGAAGAAGAGATTAAGAAATTTCATCCCTGCCTGGAAGTAGAGGAAGTGGCAGATGCCATCTACAACCAGGATATGACCGATATGGCAGACGTTTTAGTCAGCGTGGTCCGCGAAGCCAAGGTAGAAGCGGAAGGGAAGAATACAGACAAGGAATAGACAGCAATGAACTATAAAATGAGATGCTACAACTGTGGCGCTCACCTGACGGAACAGGATTTCTGCACCAACTGCGGCGTGGATGTCAAGGGCTACAAGCACATTGTGATGGCCTCCAACCGCATGTACAACGATGGTCTGGAAAAGGCCGGTGTCAGAGACCTGTCCGGAGCCATTGTATCCCTCAGGGAGTGCCTGCGTTTAAATAAAAACCATGTGGATGCCCGTAACCTGCTGGGACTCGTGTACTTTGAGACCGGTGAAGTGGTGGCGGCCCTCAGTGAGTGGGTCATCAGTAAGAACATCCGCCCCAACAAGAACATGGCGGACACTTATATCAACATGGTCCAGGAGAATCAGTCCCGTCTGGAACAGATCAACAAGACCATACGAAACTATAATCAGGCCCTTGCCAACTGTCAGCAGGATGGGAAGGATATGGCCATCATCCAGCTTAAGAAGGTCCTGGCAGTGAATCCGAATTTCCTCAGAGCAAGGCAGCTCCTTGCGCTGTTATATATGGATGCCCAGAACTATGAGATGGCGGAGCGGGAACTGAAAAAGTGCCTGAAGACCGATAACGGGTCTCTCCTGACCAAGCGCTATCTCCAGGAAACCGACAACATGCTGCGTCCCAAGGAACTGGCAGGGCAGGATGTGCCGGAGAAAAAGGCGGAAGACTCTGACACCATCCGCTATATCAATCCCAACCATGATCTGGTGATCCAGCCGGCGCACATTAAGGAGCCCAAGGCCACCGGTTCGGTCTTCAACGTGCTGCTGGGCATTGCCATCGGCGTTGCCGCAGCCTTTTTCCTGATCCTGCCCGCCAGGATCCAGGCAGTACGGGAAGAGACCAATGCAGAGCTGATCGCCGTCAACGAGCAGGCAGCAGACAAGGCAGCCCAGCTGGACGAGCTCAGCGTCCAGGTGGCGGAACTGAGCCAGAAGAACAAGGAACTGTCCTCCCAGCTGGAGCAGTATGCGGGAACCGACGGTAACCTGGAACTGGCGGAAAAGCTGTTGACTGCCGCACAGATGTATCTGGCAACTCCTGATGAAGAGGGACTGCGTACCATCGGCAGAAACCTGATGGATATCCAGGAGGGGGCGGATGTCAGTACCCTGTCCGATTCTTTCCAGAACCTGTTCCGTACCCTGATGGCGGTAGCAGGTCCGCAGATCTCCGATTTGCATTACAACGAAGGCTATGCAGCCTTTCAGGAGGGTGACTTTACAACAGCCATCGACTCCTACACCCAGGCGGTTTTCTTTGATGCCACCGATGTGGAAACTTTATACCAGTTAGGCAATGCCTACCGGAAGAATGACGATACGGAAAATGCGAAAAAGATCTATCAACAGGTAATTGAGCTGTTCCCCAATACAGACCGCGCCACCCGTTCGCAGCAATATCTGAATCAGTTAGGTTAACGGGAGGAACGTTTTGGGAATTTTATCGTTAATCATTGTATATGTGATCATTATGAAAGCCACCGGCCAGGACGAGAAGGCCAGTGATGTGTTCCGGATCCTGAAAAAGGTTTTGGCCTGGGGATTCGGCGGGTTGTTTGCTCTGTCCCTTCTGACTTCCGTGATAGGAAGCGGAGAGATGGCTTCCGTAGCAGCCGTGGTGGGACTGCTCTTTTTGCTTCGCAAGATCAAGCAGAAAAACACCCAGAATAATTACCAGAAAGAGAAGAAAGCCAAAACCGTCACCAAGTCAGGGGGTGCTTACGAAACCAGAAGCTCCATCCTGCCCAGGCCGGTTACCAAACGAAACAAGCTGGTCACCCAGTTTAACGAACGGTTTAAGCTGTATCTGACCAGAGAGCAGATCGACCGGATCGTGGATGCATCCTATGTATCCGCCGGATGGAAGACCGAGATCGAAGCCATGATGACCCAGGATTATGTGACCATCTATGAATGGATGCAGGGACCTACCGCAGCGCTGCGTGCTTACCTGTATGCCTTTCATGTGCAGAAGATCTCTTCGGACTTTACACAACAGGATCAGATCGTTACGGATTCCCTCAATGAGATCATGGATTATGCAGATACCTTAAAGCATCTGGATCTCCAGCAGAGGATCGAAGCGGTGAACAACAAGTTCTTTACCGCGTTTGATGACGTGACCTTTATGATCGCCTTCCGTTATCTGGAAGGCAAGGGATTCCGCCATACGCTGGATAAGGTGAACTTAGAGCGTAACGACAGTGAACTGGACGAGATGATGAAGAAATATCAGAAAGAAGCAACACCTTCTGCATGATAGCGCAGTGACAGCTTTGATCCATAGGAATTGGGGGGGGAGTATATGGACCGTGAACTGAGACTACGACTGATGCAGGAAGGCCTGGATGTGGACTCTGCGTTGGACCGATTTATGGACAACGAGGAGATGTACTGCAGGTTCCTGCTGAAGTTTTTTGAAGACGCCAATTACGGCAGATTACAAGAGGCATTTTCTCAAAAGAACGCCAAAGAGTGTTTTGAAGCAGCCCATGCCCTGAAGGGAGTGATCCTGAATCTGGGAATGGACAGGCTGGCCGGAGAGATCAAACCCATCGTGGAGATCTTTCGCAGCGGTACCTGTGAAGGCGCTGACAAAGGGCTGGAACAGTTTAACGAGAGCTTCAGACAACTGAGAGATCACCTGATGACTTTGCTCGCTTAACCCCACTTGAAAAGGAGAGGGACGATGAACAAAGGAATGATCCTGATCGTTGACGATGAGGAAATCAACCGATTTGTATTAAAACAGGCCTTTGCGGAGGAATACGAAACCCCGGAGGCCGCTGACGGAGAGGCCGCAATGGAGCTGATCCTGCAGTATAAGGATCAGCTGAAAGCCATTTTGCTGGATGTATTCATGCCCCATATGAACGGGTTTGAAGTATTGGAGGCCATGGAGGAACATGGGCTTTTAGAGAAGATCCCCGTGATCATGATCACAGGAGACAAAAAGGCGGATGTGGAAGAGTCTGCCCTGGGACTGGGCGCTGCGGAGTTTGTGACCAAGCCCTTTGAGATCCCCGTGATCCAGATGCGTGTGCGCAACACCATCGAGCTGTTTGCCCATAAGAACGAGATGGAACGTCTGGTGCGGCAGCAGACGGAAAAGATCGAACGGCAGAAAGAACGCCTTCGGACCTCCAACTATCGATTATTGGAAGCAATCTCCACCATGGTGGAGTTTCGGGATCTGGAAACCGGTGGGCATATTGTACGGATCAAGACGTTTACAAAGCTTCTGTGCGATATGGTCATGAAACTTTATCCGGAGTACGGCCTGACGGAAGAAAAGATCGAGCGTATCGTCTATGCTTCCGCCACCCACGATATCGGCAAGATCTCCATTTCGGACAGCATATTGCTCAAGCCGGGTAAACTGACAAAAGAAGAGTTCGAGATTATGAAGACCCATACGACCCTGGGGGCGGAAATAATCCGAAACCTGCAATTTACCATTGATCGGGAATACTCTTCCTACTGCTATGAGATCTGTCTGTATCATCATGAAAAGTATGACGGACAGGGCTATCCCATGGGACTGGAAGGGGATGACATACCTATCGCGGCGCAGATCGTGTCCATTGCGGATGTATTTGATGCACTGGTCAGCGAGCGGTGTTACAAGAAGGCTTACACACCCGATGAAGCCTATGACATGATCCACAATGGTGAATGTGGCATTTTCAATCCCAAACTGATAGACTGTCTGGATAGGTGCCGCAGGAAATTTACAAGGGAAGCATTAAAGAATGCAGAGCGGTCGTAGGATCGCTCTTTTTTTGAGAACTACAAAGGATACACTGTTATGCGAACCATGGAATTTAAAATGGAGCGGCCGGGCCTGGTGGAAGAAGGCCAGAAGGTGACCATCACCGAGGGTGTGCTCCCCAGTAACTACTATTACATCATTGATCCGTCGCTGGCCATGAGCGGAAACTATCCCTTCCGGGAGAGACTCTTTGCCAGAGAAGGACTGGTTACCAAGGTGGAGGAAACGGCAAGAGGTTTCTATGTCACCGTGGAATTTGACGAAGAAGAGGTACACTGATCATGGCCCGGAATGGAAAAAACAAAAACACCCGCAGGATCTTTATCTTCCTGACACTCATCTTTGGCCTTACAACGCTGATCCTGGCCTTTTGCTGTGTTCTTCTGTTCAGCTATTTCTCCATACGGATGAGCAAGGTAAAGACCGATGACATCGTCATCGAGACAGAGAGCGTTCCCTCTGACCGGATCTACACCCAGGAGGATGTGGACCAGCTCATTGTCAGCATTCGGGAAGAGGCTACCAGGGAAGAGCGGGAAGCGATCCTGGAACAGATGCGGGATATGATGGAAAGCGGAAACGGCACGGTAGAGATGCTGCGGTACTTCTACCCCGATCAGGTGGTTCTGTTAGCCGACAACCAGTACTACTTCCTGGATATCCGTACGGATCTTAAGATGAACGGATATGATCCCGAATTGTTTGAATTTGACGAAGCAGGGGACCTCCATTATCATTCCCCCGAAGGAGAGGAATCCTATCTGCGGGGCATCGATGTGTCCAAATACCAGGGCAAGATCAACTGGGAGAAGGTAAAGGAAAGCGGGAAGGTGGACTTTGCCATACTGCGGGCAGGCCTTCGCGGCTATACGGAAGGGGCCCTTCTGGAGGATGAAACCTTCCGGGCCAATCTGGAAGGTGCGACAAACGCAGGGATCCCGGTAGGCCTTTATTTCTTTACCCAGGCAACCACCAATGCGGAAGCAGTGGAGGAAGCAAACTACTGCCTGGAGCTGATCGGGGATGCCAAGGTGGAGATGCCCATTTACGTGGATGTGGAAGAAGTGAGCAAGGACAATGCCCGTACCTCCATTTTAACCAGCGGAGAGAGAACGGACTTTGCCATCACCTTCATGGATACCATCGAGAAGGCCGGTTATAAGACCGGTATCTACGGAAATCTGAAAAGCTTCATGCTGATGCTGGACATTTCCCGTTTGGAGGATTATGAAAAATGGTTCGCAGACTACGATCTGCCCATTTATTTCCCCTATGATTACACTATGCTGCAGTATTCGGAAAGCGGCAATGTGGACGGTATTTCCGAACCGGTGGATATGAACATTTACTTCCGTTAACAGGCGGATGACTGCAAAGCAGATGTTTGCGGAATCGATCATTACGAAACAGATTTAGAAAATAGATATTTACATTTACAGGATGTGTGGTATCATATTTTCAGATGTAGTAATGAAAACTACATGTAAAAGTTATAATAACGCGAAAGAGGTTCATATGAGCTACAAGATCGTGGTAGACAGTTGTTGTGAACTGCCTGAAAAGTATAAGAATGACGAGAGATTCCAGATCGTTCCCCTGGAACTGGAGGTAGGGGATTACCGGATCCTGGATGATGAGAATTTTGATCAGAAGGATTTTATCCGGCGGATCGCAGAGAGCCCCAAGTGCCCCAAGACCGCCTGTCCTTCTCCCCAGAAATATATGGATGCCTATGAAAGCGATGCAAACCACGTCTATGTGGTGACCCTGTCCGGAAAGCTCAGCGGCTCCCACAACAGTGCGGTGGTGGGCAAGGACATGTACGAAGAGGAGCACGGCAGAAAGCCTATTTATGTCTGTGATTCCGAGTCCGCTTCCATCGGCGAGACCCAACTGGCCCTTCTTGCCATGACCCTGGAAGAAAAGGGCTTAACCTTTGCCCAGGTAGTGACCAAGCTGGAAGAGTTCCGGGACAGGATGCATACCTATTTTGTGCTGGATAATCTGGAGACATTACGGAAAAACGGGCGACTGACCGGTGTGAAGGCACTGGTTGCCTCCACCTTAAGCATCAAGCCTATCATGGCCGGAAAGAAGGGTGCCATCGTCCAGATCGGACAGGCAGTGGGCATCAAGAAGGCCCTGGCCAGAATGGTGGATAACATCATCGCAGACATCCCCGATCCCGAGGAGCGTACGGTGATGATCTCCCATGTAAACTGTTTTGAACGTGCGCAGATGGTCAAGGATATGCTGCTGAAAAAAGCGAAGTTTGCAGCCATTGAGATCTTTGATACAGCAGGCGTCAGCACCGTTTATGCCAACGACGGCGGTATCATCGTGACGGTATAAAAAATCAGGAATTGAGCCAGCGATAAAAGGCTTCCTTCAGGTTTTTGGGAGGACGGTGTTCCTCTTCCCAGATCGCCTGCTTTACCTTTTCTTCTTCAATCTTTAGATCGGCAAGCCGGTTATTCAGGATCGTATCCACGAAACCCTGTGTGACCGGTTTTTTTACGTACTGGATCTGCGGGGAGTCATCTGCCGGCTTTGGACAGGCCAGATAGAACCGGGCGGTTTTCAGATTCCGCTGCCGGATCAGATCCGTTACCAGAGCGGTGGCTTTCTGCCCGGAAACGTCCCCTTCCTCTTCCTGATAGTCCAGCATGTAAAGGTCAAAGTCCATGGGCTCTGCAAGGAGAGCACCTTCGCTTCCGTAGGTATGCAGATAGCAGATTTCACCGGCGGCGATCAAACGGTCGGCAGAACGCTGGAACAGACGCTCCAGCTGTTTTCTTTCTCCATATTGATTGCTACAGATACAGACTTGCATAGATGCAAACCTTCCTTTACAAGGTAATGATGGTGACCCAGGTCCCGCGAAGCAGGAAGAAGACCAGAAGGATCTGGCAGACTAAGATGGCGGGCATGCCCCATACGAAATACCAATGTCTGGTTTTATGGCGAAACAGCTGCATGCCCAGAATGGAACCGATGCTGCCGCCGATGAGAGCAATGAGAAACAGAGAAGCCTCAGGGATCCGCCAGGCGTGATTGACTGCTTTCCATTTATCAATGCCCATAAATAAAAATCCCAGCAGATTCACCACTGCCAGGTAGATACCGATCCAGGTAAGAACATTCATAAAAAAACCATCCATTCGCTTTTGTAATCATCTTAGCGAATGGATGGTTTTTCGTCAATTGAACTTATTTCTTTAAAACGCCTGCTTCCTGCAGCTTCATGGCACGAACCTTGGTGGACAGACCAAAGAGGTTGATGAAGCCTTCTGCATCGTGGTGATCATAGAGATCGCCGGTGGTGAAGGAAGCGATGGACTCGTTGTACAGAGAGTAAGGAGAAGTCTCGCCGGCCTTGATGATGTTACCCTTGTAAAGCTTGAACTTTACTTCTCCGGTCACATACTGCTGGGTGGACTCGATGAAAGCCTGCTCTGCTTCCCGAAGAGGAGAGAACCACTTTCCTTCGTATACTAACTGTGCGAACTTGTCGCCCATTTCCTTCTTCTCACGATATACGTCACGATCCAGGATCAGCTCTTCCAGCTGCTGATGTGCTTCATACAGGATGGTACCGCCGGGAGTTTCGTATACGCCACGGCTCTTCATGCCTACTACACGGTTTTCTACAATATCTACGATACCGATACCATGCTTGCCGCCTAACTTGTTTAAGGTACGGATGATATCGGAAACCTTCATCTTCTGGCCGTTTACAGCAGTGGGAACACCCTTTTCAAAGGAGATGGTCACATACTCGCCTTCATCGGGAGCCTTCTCAGGAGTGGTACCCAGTACCAGCAGATGCTCGAAATTCGGCTCGTTGGAAGGATCCTCCAGTTCCAGACCTTCATGGCTGATGTGCCAGATGTTACGGTCACGGCTGTAGCTGGAATCTGCGGAGAAGGGAAGGTGGATACCGTGCTGCTTGCAGTACTCGATCTCGGACTCACGGGAATCCAGGGTCCACTTTTCATTTCTCCAGGCTGCGATGATCTTAAGATCCGGAGCCAGAGCCTTGATACCCAGCTCGAAACGGATCTGATCGTTACCCTTACCGGTAGCACCGTGGCAGATGGCGGTAGCGCCTTCCTTCCGGGCAATCTCTACCAGCTTCTTGGCAATCAGAGGACGCGCCATGGAAGTTCCCAGCAGATATTTGTTTTCGTATACGGCGTGCGCCTGTACACAGGGAACAATGTACTCGTCGCAGAATTCGTCGATGACATCTTCAATATATAATTTGGAAGCGCCGCAGGACTTTGCTCTTTCTTCCAGACCGTCCAGCTCTTCTTCCTGAGCACAGTCGATGCATACACATACAACTTCGTGATCGCAATTCTCCTTTAACCAGAGGATGATCGCTGTGGTATCAAGACCGCCTGAGTATGCTAAGATAACCTTTTCTTTTGCCATGTTGTCTCCATTCTGAAGTATGTTTACTTCCTGCTTTCCTTATAAGGTAAAGCCCGATGTTTTTCTGTGTTGCAATCAATATACCGCATAAAAAAACGAAATGCAAGCATAAATTTGCATACTTATACACGAATTATTTGGTTTTATTCATTCAAAGTGCATAAATATTAAAATATGCTTGCATAATATTCACCGAGTGGCTATACTGAGAAAAGATTTTCATATCCCGGCAAAGAGGGTGTATGATTAGGTACAGAGCTATAAAATACAGAAAGAACAGGGTTTGACCATGGTAAATGTCGGAATCATCGGCGCGACCGGATATGCCGGAGCAGAGCTGGTACGTTTGTTAAAGAATCATAAGGATGCACAGATCCAATGGGTAGGCTCCCGCAGCTATGCGGATCAGCCCTATTCCTCTGTTTATCAGAATATGTATAAGATCCTGGATGCACCCTGCGTGGATGCAGAGGATCACGATACCTTATTAAAGCTGGCAGAAGATGTGGATGTGATCTTCACCGCAACGCCCCAGGGCTTCTTAGGTTCCTTATTAAAGGAAGACCTGCTGGAGAAATGCCGGTTCATCGACTTAAGCGCGGACTACCGGATCAAGGATGTAGCCACCTATGAGAAATGGTACAAGATCACCCATCAGTCTCCGGAACTTATAAAGGAAGCCGTTTACGGCCTGTGTGAGATCAACCGGGCGGATATCAAAAATGCCCGTATCCTGGCAAATCCCGGATGCTATACCACCTGCTCGATCTTAAGCGCCTATCCCCTGGTAAAGGAAGGCCTCATCGATGCCAGCACATTGATCATCGATGCCAAGAGCGGAACCAGCGGCGCAGGAAGAGGTGCCAAGGTGCCCAACCTGTTCTGCGAAGTCAATGAGAATGTAAAAGCCTACGGCGTTGCAAGTCACCGCCATACCCCCGAGATCGAAGAGCAGCTGGGGTATGCAGCCGGAAAGGAGATCACCGTTTCCTTTACCCCCCATCTGATCCCCATCAACCGTGGGATCCTGGTGACCGCTTATGCATCCGTTAAGCCCGGTACCACAAAGGAGCAGATCAAGGCAGCCTATGAAAAACACTATGCGGGAGAGCATTTCATCCGTCTCCTGCCCGAAGGCATCTGCCCCGAAACCCGCTGGGTCGAGACCAGCAACTACGTAGACATCAACTTCAAACTGGATGAACGCACCGGCCGCGTGATCATCATGGCCGCACTGGACAATCTGGTGAAGGGAGCCGCAGGACAGGCCCTGCAGAACATGAACATCATGTTCGGACTGCCCGAAGACGAGGGATTGGAGAATGCGCCAGTCTTCCCCTAGGAAGACTTCTTCCCCTAGGAAGACTTCTTCCCCTAGGATATTTTAAGCTGCCCACGGACATATTTGACAGGCCATGAGCACGTCACATATATGCCGTAGGGACGCTCCCGCTCTGTGTCGTTGTACGCAGCGGTTCGTAATGCCCGAAAATACCGGGCATAAGAACCGGCGAACGACAAAGCCCTTCGGCATTATATGCAACGTACTCATGTGCCTGGCCAGTTATCGGGGTGGGCAGCATTTGAATTACCAGAAGAATAAGAAAAAACAGGAGAAAACATGGCAGATTATATTATCCGGTCCATGGAAACAGAAGATTATGACAAGGTGAAGGCCCTGTGGATGACCATCCACGGCTTCGGCATCCGCTCCATCGATGATTCCAGAGAGGGCGTGGAGCGCTTCCTTAAGCGGAACCCCGGGATCAGCGTGGTGGCAGAGCTGGACGGCGAAGTCGTCGGCGCGATCCTGTGCGGTCACGACGGCAGACGGGGCTGCCTCTACCATGTGTGCGTCCGGGAGGATCACAGACGATGCGGCATCGGCAAGGCCATGGTGGTCCATTGCATGCAGGCCCTGCAGAAGGAACAGATCAACAAGGTGAGCCTCATCGCCTTCCAGGTCAACGACATCGGAAACGCCTTCTGGCACGAGATCGGCTGGACCGAGCGGGAAGACCTGAATTATTACGACTTTACTTTGAATGAGAAGAATATCACGGAATTTAACAAATGACCGGTCTGCGTGAGCAGGTAGAGAATGCAGCAGATCGACAGCAGGAAGGAAGTAACCGGTATGGAAGTTATAAAGGGCGGTATTACCGCAGCAAAAGGCTTTAAAGCAGCATCGGCTGCTGCAGGGATCAAGTATCAGGGACGTACGGATATGGCCATGGTGATGTCCACCGCACCCTGCACCGTAGCAGGTACCTTTACCAGCAATGTGGTAAAAGCAGCCTGTGTACAGTGGGACATGGAGATCGTAAAGAGCGGCAGACCCATGCAGGCGGTTGTGATCAATTCAGGTATCGCCAATGCCTGCACCGGCAGGGAAGGATTCGAAGCCTGTGAGAAGACGGCAAAAGGCGTGGAAAAGGCTCTTGGCATTCCCTTTGATACCGTAGGCGTTGCCTCCACCGGTGTCATCGGTATGCAGCTGCCGGTAGACAAGCTGGTGCATGGCGTGGAGATGATGGCTCCTGCACTGGATGGTTCCATCGATGCCGGCGAAGCGGCTTCCAAAGCCATTATGACCACGGATACAGTGAACAAGGAGATCGCGGTTTCCTTTACAGCAGGCGGAAAGACTGTGACCTTAGGCGGCATGAGCAAGGGCAGCGGTATGATCCACCCCAATATGTGCACCATGCTGGCCTTTCTGGGAACCGACCTGGCGATCGCAAAGGATCTGCTGCAGGAAGCAGTTTCGCAGGTGGTAAAGGACAGCTTTAACATGATCACCGTAGACGGGGATACCTCCACCAACGATACGCTGCTTTGTATGGCAAACGGCCTGGCAGAGAATCCTGAGATCACGGAAAAGAACGAAGACTATGAAGCCTTTAAGGAGGCGCTTACCTATGTGTGCACCACCCTTGCCAAGAAGATGGCGGCAGACGGAGAAGGTGCCAGCAAGCTATTTGAGGCACAGGTGGTCCATGCCAGGAGCAAAGAGGATGCCAGAACCCTTTCCAGAGCCATCGTAGGCTCCAACTTATCCAAGGCGGCCATTTTCGGATGCGATGCCAACTTCGGACGGTTCTTATGCGCTATGGGCTATTCCGGTGCAGATTTTGATCAGAATGATGTGGAACTGTTCTTTAAGAGCGCAAACGGAACGCTGCAGGTCTTTGACCACGGAACGCCCCTTGCCTTTGACGAAGACAAGGCCCTCGCCATCATGAAGGCGGATGCGGTCACGGTGTTCGTGGATATGCACGAAGGCGAAGCGGAGGCTACGGCCTGGGGCTGTGATCTGACCTACGATTATGTAAAGATCAACGCGGACTACCGCAGCTGATCTTTTAGAACAGGGGGAGAGAAACCATGACAGAAGATATGAATGAAGTGTTAAAGAAAGCGGAGGTCCTCATTGAGGCCCTGCCTTATATCCAGCAGTTTAACCGGAAGATCATCGTGGTAAAATACGGTGGTTCCGCTATGAGCGATCCGGAGCTGCAAAAGAATGTGATCAAGGACGTGACCTTGTTAAAGCTGGTTGGCTTTAAACCCATCATCGTTCACGGCGGCGGGAAGGAGATCAGCCGCTGGGTGGGAAAGGTCGGAAAAGAGCCGAAGTTTGTTAACGGCCTGCGGGTCACCGATGACGAGACCATGGAGATCGCCGAGATGGTATTAAACAAGGTAAACAAATCCCTTGTTTCCATGGTACAGGAACTGGGTGTGAAAGCAGTGGGCATCAGCGGAAAAGACGGCGGACTGCTCCGGGCAGAGAAAAAATATTCCGAGGGACAGGACATCGGCTATGTGGGAAATGTCACCGGCGTGGACCCCAAGGTTCTCTATGATCTGCTGGAAAAGGACTTCCTGCCCATCGTTGCCCCCATCGGACTGGGAGAGGATTCCACCACCTACAACATCAATGCGGATGATGCGGCATGCGCCATTGCCAAGGCGGTCCATGCAGAGAAGCTGGCCTTCCTTACCGACATTGAAGGCTTATATAAGGACATTAACGATAAGTCCACCTTTATTTCCAGACTTACCGCGTCTCAGGCAGATCAGCTGATCGCCGACGGTTTCATTGGAGGAGGCATGCTGCCGAAACTGAGCAATTGCACCTCTGCCATTAAGAGCGGTGTAAACAGAGTCCACATCCTGGACGGACGCATCGCCCACTGTCTGCTTTTGGAGATCTTTACCAATCAGGGTATCGGTACCGCCATCATTGCAGACGAGGATCAGTTATAAAGCAGACCGGAGTTTTCGGTGGACGCTCATCACAGGGAGCGGGAAAGGAAACAAACAACCATGAGCATGCAGGATTACATTGACGGCGCAGAAAGCGCCCTGCTTCATACCTATAACCGGTATCAGATCGTCTTCGATCATGCCGACGGTGTGTACATGTATGACATCGAGGGAAAGAAATATCTGGATTTCTATGCGGGGATCGCGGTGTTTGCCCTGGGCCATCACTATAAGGACTATGATGATGCCTTAAAGGAGCAGATCGACAAGATCATCCACACCTCCAACTATTATTACAACGTGCCGGCCATCGAGGCGGCCATGAAACTGAAGAAGGTATCCGGCATGGACCGGGTATTTTATACCAACAGCGGTGCGGAAGCTGTAGAGGGCGCCTTAAAGGCTGCCCGGAAGTATGCCTTCCTGCGGGACGGTCATACCGATCACGAGATCATCGCCATGAATCATTCCTTCCACGGACGAACCTTCGGTGCCCTGTCCGTAACCGGAAATGCCCATTACCGGGAAGCCTTTGAGCCCATGATCGGCAATATCCGCTTTGCGGACCTCAACGACATCGACAGCGTAAAGGCGCAGCTGAGCGAGAAGACCTGTGCCATCATCCTGGAGACCATTCAGGGCGAAGGCGGCATCATTCCCGCCGAAGAAGGATTCTTAAAGGAGATCCGCAGGATCTGTGATGAAAAGGACATCCTGCTGATCCTGGATGAGATCCAGTGCGGTATGGGACGGAGCGGCTACATGTTTGCCTGGCAGGAGTACGGCGTAAAGCCGGATATCATGACCTGCGCCAAGGCACTGGGCTGCGGCGTACCGGTGGGAGCCTTCCTGATGACGGAGAAGGTAGCGGCCCATTCTCTGGTGGCAGGAGACCACGGAACCACCTACGGAGGCAATCCTCTGGCCTGCTGTGCCATCAACAAAGTGCTTGATTTATACGAGGAGAACCATATAATAGAACATGTGAATCAAGTGGCAAAGCACCTGACAGAGGTGCTGGATGATTTTGCAGCGCGGTACTCCTTTGTGACCTGCAGAAGAGGCAAGGGTCTCATGCAGGGGCTGGTCTTTGACAGACCGGTAGCGGGAGTGATCGGCAGAGCGCTGGAAAAGGGCCTGGTGCTGATCAATGCCGGAACCAATATCATCCGATTTATCCCGCCGCTTGTGATCACCGACGAGAATATTGACGAGATGGCGGCGATCCTGGAAGAATGCATGAAAGAAGAGGCATCCGCTGCCCGCTGAGATAAAGGTTTTGCCATGCATTTCAAAAAAAGGATTATTTCCGTTCTGATCATCTGCGCATTAACAGGAAGTGTCTTGTTTGCGACTGCTATGGGGATTCTTGGCCTTCAGGGTGAAGAATCCCTTTTTGCGCGCAGTCACAGGGAGACACTTTATTTATGGTATACCCAGAGCTCCCTCACGGATTATCTCAGCAGTGCGGCTGCAGCCTATAATGAGAACAGCAGGGTCCGTGTGGAGCCGGTTTTGGTCCCTTCCACCGAATACATGGAGCAGATCAACGATGCGTCTCTTTCCGACGGGGAGATCCCGGATCTTTTCATCACCACCAACGATACCCTGGCAAAAGCCTATCTGGCTGGCCTGGCCTGTGAAGTACCGGATAAGCGGGGGGTTTTAAGTACCTCCTTCTTTCCCAAAGCTGCGCTGAATGCCGTCAGCACCGAGGGAAGAAAGGTAGCCTATCCTTTATCCTTTGAGACCACGGCCCTGTTTGTAAACGTCAGCTATCTGGAAGAATATGCCACCAATCTGGTTCTGGCGGAAACCGCAACAGAAGGCGGCGAGGAAGAGAAGACTTCGGAGAACGGTCAGAAGGAAGGGGAGGAAGAAACTTCCGGAAACGATGCGGCACCGGAGCTTACCCCGGAGCAGCAGCAGATGGTGGAAGAAAAGGTGCAGAGCTTCCTGCCGGAAACCTTTACCAGACTGGAAGAATTCGCAAACGGGTACGACGCACCGGAGCAGGTGGAGAACATCTTTAAGTGGGATGTATCTTCGATCTTTTATAATTATGCATTCCCCGGGGCTTATCTGAATGTAGGCGGAGAAAACGGCGATGATCCGGAGCAGATCGATCTGTATAACCTTTCTGCCATCCGGGCACTCAATGCATACCAGAAACTTCATCAGTTCTTCTTCTTTGAAAAGAAGGATTCCAAATATGCGGATGTGATTCGGGAATTTACAGAAGGCAAGACGGTCTTTACCATCGGCGGCATCGATGCGGTGCATACCCTGGAACAGGCCAGGGCCGACGGGACGTTCCCTTATGAGTACCTGGTGCTTCCCCTCCCGGCCATCAGCGAGGAACTGGCAACCAGACCCTTGTCCGTGACCACGGTGGTTGCGGTGAACGGCTATTCCGAGCACATCGCCCAGGCAGATGATTTCGCAGCGTTTCTGGCCTGTGATTACACGGATCCGCTGTATACCTATACCGGACGGCTCTCCGCCAACTTAGGCGCAACCTATGACTGCGACGCATTTTACACCTTCCGTTCCATCTATGACGGGAGCGTTTCCATGCCGAAGATGCTGGAAACCGGTAACTTCTGGATCCAGCTGGAGATTGCCCTGGGAGATATCTGGAACGGCGCGGATGCCAACCAGACCCTGAAGCAGGTGGCGGAAACCATAGCCACCCAGGTGAAGGGCGAGACGGTGGAACTGGAGAGGCTGACCCTTCCGGTAGAGGAAGAGGAAACACAGGAAGAAATAACCGACGAAACCGAAACAGACGGGGAGTCGTAAGATTTTCTTAAGGGCTTGCAAACCGCAGGCCCTTATTTTACAATGAACACAGATTGCACTGAGGGACTTCTCTTTCATCAGGAAAGGGAAGTTGCAATGAGTTATTTGTTTCAGGAGCACAGATTTTCAAGAGCTGCTCTGTCTTTGGTTGTTTCTATTATCTTATCTTTATTCTTGTGTGGCTGCAGCAGGCGGGACGAGATCCTGTTATCCGGAGAGATCCCTGCAGAGACAGTATCCGAGACGATTTCGACTGAAACAGTGGAAGAGACAGAACAGGAAAAGACTGTGACGGTATATGTCCACGTATGCGGCGCGGTAAACGCCCCCGGCGTGTATCAGCTGCCGGAAAAGAGCCGTACCTACGAAGCCATCGCATCTGCCGGCGGTTTTCGGACGGATGCGGATCAGGACTATATCAATCTGGCCCGGGAAGTGGCAGACGGAGAGAAGATCACCGTTCTCACCACAGAAGAAGCAAGGGCCCTTCGGGCAGCGGAAGATGCAGCTGCCATAGCGGAGGAAGGAACCGCTTCTTCCGGAAAAGTCAATCTGAATACCGCGGATCTGTCCAGGCTGTGTACCCTGCCGGGTGTAGGGGAGAGCAGAGCCCGGAGCATCATCGCCTACCGGGAAAAGAACGGCGGGTTTCAGAAGATCGAAGACATCATGAAGGTATCCGGGATCAAGGAAGGTTTGTTTGAGAAGATCAGGGATCTGATCACGGTTTGATTAGCGGCACCCTTTGGTGCGTGAGGCGACAATGGCAAAGAGAGTACTGGTTGTAGATGATGAGAAGCTGATCGTGAAGGGCATTTGTTTCAGCCTTCAGCAGGACGGCATGGAAGTAGATACAGCATTTGACGGAGAGGAAGCTCTGCAGAAGATCAAAGAGAATTCCTATGATATCATCCTGCTGGACGTGATGCTGCCCAAGCTTACCGGCTTTGAAGTCTGCCAGCAGGTACGGGAATTTTCCACCGTGCCCATTGTGATGCTCACCGCCAAGGGAGATGATATGGACAAGATCCTGGGTCTGGAATACGGCGCAGACGACTATATCACCAAGCCCTTTAACATTCTGGAAGTAAAGGCCCGCATCAAGGCCATCATGCGCAGAAGCGCCGGCAAGGACAGCAAGGCGGATTCTCCCGCAGTGCTGGAAAACGGCGACCTTCGTATGGATCTGGAAAGCCGCAGACTCTACATTGCGGGCAAAGAGATCAATCTTACCGCCAAGGAATTTGAGGTATTGGAACTTCTGGTTGCCAATCCCAATAAGGTATACAGCAGAGAAGCACTCCTGAAACTGATCTGGGGTGCGGATTATCCCGGTGATGTGCGTACGGTGGATGTTCATATCCGGCGTCTTCGTGAGAAAGTGGAAGCAAACCCCAGCGAGCCCAAGTATGTGCATACCAAGTGGGGTGTGGGGTATTTCTTTAAAGGATGAGGTTTCTTTGATCCATGCGTTCTTTGCTGAAAAGTATCTGGAATAAAATCCGGGCATCTCAGAGCCTTCGCTCCCAGGTGCTCCTTGCCATTATGCTGGTAGGTATCGCACCTACCTTTATTCTGCGTTACGGTATTCTGGAAAGCTACGAGAGACGGGCGGTCACCGTAAAGACCACCGAAGCCTCCCAGCAGCTGATGATTATCGCAAACCATCTGATCAACTATGCATATCTACAAGGCAGTAATTCCGATGTTATCAATGCGGAGCTGTCCCAGATCTCCAATCTCTATGACGGTCGGGTTCTGATCATCAATTCCAATTTCAAGGTTCTGAAGGACACCTATGGGATCAGTGAAGGAAAGACCATCATTTCCGAAGAAGTCATCAAATGTTTCCTGGGGGAGACGACCTCCAATTACGATCAGGTCCATGGCTATATCGAGATCCTGACACCCATTGTGTCCACTACCATGTCCAATCTGGGACAGGATGCAGTGGATACAGGGGAATCCATGGGCGTGGAAGGCGTGATGCTGACCAGTGTTTCCACGGACTCCATTGCCCGTACGCTGGCCCTTTTGGAACGGCAGGCCCAGCTTTTGCAGATCATCATGATCGTGATCATCTTTGTCATCGCCGTGCTCTTATCCATTCTGCTGGTACGGCCTTTTGAGCGGGTTACCCAGGCCATCAACGAAGTAAAGGGCGGGTTCAGTAATCAGCCCATCGAAGTAGACGACTATGTGGAGACGAGACACATTCTGGAAGCCTTTAACCAGCTGCTTTCCCGGATGCGGGTCATTGACGAGTCCAGGGAGGAATTTGTTTCCAATGTATCCCATGAGCTGAAGACGCCTCTAACCTCCATGAAGGTGCTGGCGGATTCCTTAGTCAGCCAGGACGAAGCACCGGTGGAGCTGTATCGGGAATTCATGGAGGACATCACCAAAGAGATTGACCGGGAAAATGCCATCATCAACGATCTGCTGGCGCTGGTAAAGATGGATCGGACCGTGGGCGATCTCAACGTAAACCGGGTGGATGTGAATGCCATGACGGAGCTGGTCTTAAAGCGGCTGCGTCCCATTGCCCGCAAGCGGGATATTGAAGTAACCTTTGAAAGTACCCGTCAGGTAACGGCGGATGTGGACGAAGTGAAGATGACCATGATCATTTCCAATCTGGTGGAAAATGCCATCAAGTACAACCATGAGCATGGCTGGGTCAAAGTGGTGCTGGATGCGGATCATAAGGAGTTTACCTTATCCGTCAGCGATTCCGGTGTAGGTATCCCGGAGGCTGCCCAGGATCATATCTTTGAACGTTTCTACCGGGTGGACAAGTCCCATTCCCGGGAGATCGGCGGAACGGGCCTTGGCCTTGCCATTACCAAAAATGCGGTGCTGATGCATCGCGGAGCCATCAAAGTGTCCAGTAAAGAAGGAGAAGGGGCTACCTTTACCGTAACGGTGCCTCTGATTTATAAAGCATGAGAAGAGTCGTGGCATTATGCCTGTCCCTGGTCCTTTTAATGTGTCTGCTGCCCGGCTGCGCAAAGGAGGAACCGGAAGGGACCCCCTATCAGGTCAGCTTCCTGAACCGGGAGAAGACCAAAGTCGTAACCGAGATCTGTTATGTAACGGAAACCGACAGCACCCTGCTGATCCAGGAGCTGCTGGAGGCCTTAAAGACCCAGCCCTCCCGTTATGATTATGTGGCCCCCCTGGGCAACTTAAAGCTCCTTGGGACCACCTTTAACGAGGGGATCCTGGTGCTGAATTTCGATACCAGCTATAAGAGCCTGACAAGCACCGAGGAAGTTCTGACCAGAGCTGCCATTGTGCGGACCCTCTATGCCATCGAGGGTGTGGACGGGATTTCCATTACCGTGGCCGGGGAAGCCCTGATGGATGCCCTGGGCAATCCCGTGGGCGTTATGACCGCGGATCAGTTCGTGGATAATCCCGGTACGGAGATCAACTCCTACGAGCAGGCAAGACTGCATCTGTATTTTGCCGGGGAAGAGGGAACGACCCTGGTGGATACCTACCGGACCATCGCCTACAATACCAATATATCCATGGACCGTCTGGTCATGGAGCAGCTGATCGCAGGTCCCAACATTGCCGAGGTGAGGGCAACGGTTCCCGCCGATACCAAGATCATCAGCATCGCCGTAAACGACGGTGTCTGTTACGTAAACCTGGATGATAAATTCCTCTCTGCCATGCAGGGAGTATCCGCCGAGGTGACCATCTATTCCATCGTAAATTCCCTGGCGGAACTGACCAATGTCAACAAGGTGTCCATCTCCGTAAACGGAGCAAGCGACATCATGTACCGGGAGACCATCTCCCTGTCCACCGTGTTTGAGCGAAATCTGGAACTGGTGGAAGAATAGAAAATCTGTTTTTGTTTTATGAAGATCAAACGTCCGCTTTGTCTGATCTGCGGACTGTTTGCACTGCTGATCCTTCTGGGGACGGTGGTGGTACCACCCCCCGAAGAGCCCTATGGCCCTTTTGAGAAACAGAGAGTCTTCCTGACGGGAGAAGTATGTGCAAAACAGGTAAGATCCTATCCGGGAGGAGCCTCTGTTCTGGAGGTGTCTCTCCGCAATATCTCTGCCTTTACAGCAGATCCGGACAATCCTCAGCCACTTACAACTGCATATGAAACTTACGCGGTACCGCTCCCTGAGGGGGCACTGGTACAGCTGGATCCCCATGCCCCGGAGCCGGAGATGGGCAGCGTGATCCGGGTTACGGGAAGCCTTCATCTCTTTCCTCATGCCACCAATCCGGGGGAATTTGACAGCGCCCGATATAACCGCCTGCGCAAGCTGGATTTCCAGGTAAAAGAGGGGAGGATCCTTGCAAAGAAGCTCCCCTCCCTGGGGATCCGGGAGTCCATGTACCAGTGGAGACGCTGCTTTGAGGTGATCCTGGACAGGGCCTTCCCGCCGGAGGAAGCGGGGATCCTGAAAGCCATGCTCCTGGGGGATAAAACCTTCCTGTCGGAAGATACCAGAAGGCTCTATCAGACCTCCGGGATCCTCCATATCCTGGCGATCTCCGGATTGCACATCTCCATTTTGGGAATGACCCTGTACCGCCTGCTAAAGCGCCTGTACGTGCCGGCCTTTCTGGCAGCACCGGTGTGCCTGTCCTTTATCCTGTTGTTTTCCATGGTGATCGGCGGAGGCATCTCCCCGACCCGGGCGATCTTAATGTTTGCCTTACGGCTCCTGGCCGATGTCCTGGGCAGAACCGCAGACATGCTCACCTCCATCACCCTCACCTTATTCTGTATGCTGCTGGAACAACCCTATTACATGCAGCATGCAGGGTTTCTCTTATCCTTCGGAGCCGTGCTGGGAATCGCCCTGCTAGTTCCCTTTCTGGAGGAGCTCTTTCCGGGGAAGACCCATCCGCTTACTTCCCGCAGCATCCTGCCTTCCATGGCCATCTTTCTGTTCACCTTCCCGGTGCTGTTATGGTTTTACCATACCTTTTCGCCCTATTCCTTCTTGCTGAATCTGCTGGTGATCCCCCTTATGAACGTGGTGCTTATAGACGGCGTCCTGGTGCTTCTGGTGGGCCTCATTTCTCTTTCCGGCGGGCTGATGCTGGCAGGATTCCCGGACCGGCTGATCCTGGATCTCTATGAGAAGGTCTGTCTTCTCTTTGCAAAGATCCCCGGCAGTCTGCAGATCTGCGGCCAGCCCCCTGCCTGGAAGATGGTGGCGTATTACGGGATGCTCTTTGGACTTTTTCTGCTCTTTCGCAGAAAGAAGATGCCCCGGATCTCTGCCCTGCTGGGAATCCTGACCCTGCTGATGGTCTTTTCTTCGCCCCTTCCCCAAGGGGGCGTACAGGTGACGGCCATCGATGTGGGCCAGGGCCTGTCGGTGCTGGTGCAAAATGAAAACGGGGAAGCCTTTCTCTTTGATGCGGGCAGTACCAGCAAGAAACAAACGGGAAAGTACCAGATCCTGCCGGTTCTCAAATACCTGGGGGTGGGGAAACTGCGGGCCGTTTTTCTTTCCCATCCGGATGAAGACCATATAAGTGCCATGACCGAGCTTTTGGAGGATCATGGGGAAGGGGGCGTTTCCATCGGCAGGATCATCCTGCCGGATGGGGACGTGCAGCTTCTTGCGCCCTATGAGGAGATCCTCCGAAGGGCCCACAAAGAGAAGGTGCCGGTTTCCTATGCATCGGCAGGAGATGCCTTTTTTTCGGGAAAGCTATCCTTTACCTGCTTAAATCCCCGGAAAGGTCTGTATGCACCGGATGTAAACGAGATTTCCCAAAGCTGGCTCCTGACAGAGAAAAAGGGAGGGTTTTCCATGCTCCTTACCGGAGACATTACGGGAACTTCGGAAAACCAGATGCTCCAAAGACTGAGGGAGGAGATGGAACAGGCGGAGATTTCCGCTCTCTCTATCCTCCAGGTTGCCCATCACGGCTCAGCCTATTCCACACCGGAAAAGCTCCTGGAGTACGCTTCCCCTGCCTGCGCCCTGATCAGCTGCGGCGAGGGCAATTCCTACGGCCATCCCCACCGGGAGCTGTTAGAGCGACTGGAAAGACAGGGCAGCAGGGTTTTTCGGACCGACCGGCAGGGGGCGGTTCGGGTACAGGTTTTTCACGGAAAGATACGGGTACAAACTTACGAATGAAGCCGCATGTCGTTTTCCTTTGACACGGGCACCAACCTGTGTTTTTTTGATAGACAAAAGGGCGAGTTTGTCCATGGAACAATAAATAATGCCGATTTTACAATGAATGTAGCATTAGGGAAATGTGAACTCAGAGAAAGAAGAGGTATGAAAAATGGCGAATGTTATACAGGATCTGTCACACGCAGCACAGCGCCAGGCATTTGCTCTGGCCATCGATAAGTTTCTGGATCATTTAAACAGCGCGGAGGATCGGACACCCACCTACTTAAAACTGGTGGACGTTGCCGGTCAGTTCTATGGGAAGGCAGCAAAACCGGAAACCCTGGAGAGTGTTAAAAAGGCCATCCAGGATCCTGATAACCGTTGGGTAAAATTCATCAACCGGGTTTTGGATGAAACTGATCCCCATGTGGCAAAGATGACCCTTTTAAACCTGGGGTACGAAGCCTTCTTCCGTGGGACTAAGACCATCCGGGCAAACCGGGAAAAGTACGGCTGCAATATCCCCTGGCTGATCTTATTTGATCCCACCAATGCCTGCAATATGCACTGCCAGGGTTGCTGGTCCGGCACCTATGGCAACAAGAGCAGCTTAAGCTTTGAAGATATGGACAAGATCGTCACCCAGGGAAAGGAACTGGGCGTCTATCTGTATATGCTCACCGGCGGAGAACCTCTGGTACGGAAAAAGGATGTGCTCCGTCTGGCGGAAAAGCATAATGATGCCATGTTTTCCATTTATGACAATTCTACGCTGATCGATGAGGATTTCTGCAAGGAAGTGGTCCGTCTGGGAAACATCACCTTCCAGCTTTCCATTGAGGGAACGCCCCAGACCAACGATGCCAGAAGAGGGGAAGGCCACTACGACGCAGTCATGAAGGCCATGGACCTGTTTAAGAAATACGGTATCCTGTTCGGCACCTCCATCTGCTACACAAGAAACAACATCGAAGCGGTGACCAGTGATGAATTCCTGCGCTTTATCGCAGATAAGGGAGCTCGGTTCGGCTTCTATTTCCATTACATGCCCGTTGGCAACAATGCGGTACCGGAGTTGATGCCCACCGTGGAACAGCGAAGGAAGATGGTGGAGCGGATCCGCTATGTTCGTTCCAATCAGTGCGATATCGGCTTTTATCCCATGGATTTCCAGAACGACGGAGAGTTTGTGGGCGGCTGCATAGCCGGAGGCCGGAACTATTTCCATATCAATGCCAGAGGAGATGCAGAACCCTGCGTATTCATCCACTTCTCCGATACCAACATCCATGACAATTCCATCCTGGAGATGCTGCAGAGCCCTCTGTTCATGGAATATCACAAGGGTCAGCCCTTTAACCGCAATCATCTGCGTCCCTGCCCCATGCTGGAAAATCCTCAGCTTCTCCGGGAAATGGTGGCACGCACCGGAGCCCACGGCACCAACGATGAAAGCGAAGAGAGCGTAGAGCATCTGTGTGCAAAGTGCGATGATTATGCAAAGGAATGGGGAGTGGTAGCCGATCAGATCTGGGCATCCAAGCCCCATAAGAAGCCTGCTTACGAGAATTACACCGAGGAAAAGAGGGAGCATCCAGAGCTTGCCGGTTTTGAGAAGCCCCTTAAGAAAAATGCCTGAAAAAGCCTTGTTAAGGTTACAGAAAAGCTCCGGAAAGCCTCAGCGCCTTCCGGAGCTTTTTATCTTGCACTCACCGGGGATAAAAGCTAAGATAATAGCGATATGCTACGAATCAACGAAGACATCAAAAGCGGTGAATTTAAGAGTGTCTACCTGCTCTACGGAGAGGAAGACTATTTGCGTTTCCAGTTTCGGGACAAGCTGATAAAGGCCCTGGTCAAAGAAGGGGATACCATGAACTTTGCCCGATTCTCCGGAAAGGATATATCCATTCCCCAGATCATCGACCTGGCGGAAACTCTGCCCTTTTTTGCAGACCATCGTGTGATCCTGATTGAAGATTCCGGCTTTTTCGAGAGCAGCTGCGAGGACCTGGCAAAATATATCCAGGAGCCTTCCCAGTCCACGATCTTTGTGTTTTCCGAAACGAAGGTGGACAAGCGAAACAAGCTGTATAAAGCCGTGGACAAGCAGGGGATCGCAGCCGAGATGCGTTCTCCCGAAGGAGCCCAGTTATCCCGCTGGATCGCCTCCCGAATGGCAGGCTACGGCAAGAGCTTTGCTTCCGGCGCCCTGCTGGACTACTTTGTAAAACGGGTGGGCACGGATATGATGACCGTGGACAACGAGCTGATAAAGCTCTCCGATTATCTGGGAGAGCGGGAAGTGGTGCAAAAGGAGGACGTGGACGCGGTCTGCATTCCGCAGCTGCAGGATATGCTCTTTGTCATGCTGGGCCATATCTCCAAGGGAGAAAAGAAACAGGCACTGCGCTACTACTATGATCTGGTGGCTCTGCGCCGTGCGCCCATGATGCTCCTGTCCATGCTAAACCGTCAGGTGAACCAGCTTCTCCAGACCAAGGACCTTCAGCTAAAGCGCAGGTCCGATAAGGAGATCGAGGAGGCCATGAAGGTAAAGAACTTTGTGGTGCGCAAAAACAAGGAGCTTGCTGCTGCTTTTGACCTGGATACCCTGCAACAGATGCTGGAGCTGGGGATCTCCACCGAGACGGATATCAAGATGGGAAATCTGCAGGATAACATCGGCGTGGAAATGCTGGTGATCCGTTTCTCGGACATTGCTTCGGACAGCCTATCCAAGAAATACAGAAGGAGAAGCTAAAGCCTTGCTTTTTTCCGGTTTGTTTTTTATATTTCGGTTTTTACCGATCTTTCTTTTTTTCTATATCCTGACTCCTGCAAAATACAGGAATTTCATCCTGTTTGCGGGGAGTCTGATCTTCTATGCCGCAGGAGAACCCCTGTATGTTCTGCTTCTCCTGGGAGAACTGATCTTTAACTACCTGTTCTATTACCGGTATGTGGCCAAACGAAAGAAGATCTGGATTGTACTGCCCGTTCTGCTGGATGTGGCAGCTCTTGTTGTATTTAAATTTTCCCTGTTACCGGACCATCATCTGCCCCTTGGGATCAGTTTCTATACCTTCCAGCTCATTGCCTTTCTCGCAGATGAGCAAAAAAAGGACCGGAAAGGACCGGTGCGGTTTCTTCATTTTGCCACCTATATCGTGATGTTTCCCCAGTTGGTGGCAGGTCCCATTGTGCAATATAAGGAAGTGCGAAAACAGCTGTCGGAAAACGCCTTTTCCTGGGAGAAACTGGAAGCAGGGGCCAAAACCTTTGCTCTGGGCCTTTCCATGAAGGTCCTTCTGGCCAACCAGATCGGAACCCTATGGAACAGCGTGCAGACTGCGGGAACCGTGGGCCTGGGCATGTCCGTGGCATGGCTGGGAGCCATCGCCTATACCTTCCAGATCTACTTTGACTTTTTCGGCTATTCCCTGATGGCCATCGGACTGGGAAGGACGCTGGGTTTTGAACTGCCCGAAAACTTTAAGGAGCCTTACAGCGCCGTCAGCTTCTCGGATTTCTGGAGAAGATGGCATGTTACTTTGGGGCGCTGGTTTAAGCAATACGTGTACATTCCCCTGGGCGGATCCCGTAAGGGAATCCTTCGCACCATCTGCAACCTGCTGATCGTCTGGACCCTTACCGGGATCTGGCACGGAGCGGGGATCAATTTCCTCCTTTGGGGCCTTGGCTTTTTCCTGCTGCTGGTGGGAGAAAAGTTCCTGTATGGAAAAATACTGGAAAAATACAGGGTACTGGGGCACCTCTATGTGATCCTCCTGCTTCCCGTTTCCTGGGTGATCTTCGGGATCACCGATCCGCAGACCCTTTTGGCGTATCTCCTTGCCATGGCAGGAAAAACCGACGGAGAGATCCTAAGCGGTCTTGCCGTCTTTTTCCGGTATCTGCGAACCTACGGGGGACTGCTTTTGGTATGTCTTTTATTTGCCACCCCCTATCCCAGGAGATTCTGGGATAAGTACAAGGAGAAACTGTGGATGAGCCTGCTGGTCATCGGCCTCTTTGGCTTTGCCTGCTATGAGATCGCCATCGGCAGCAGCAATCCCTTCCTGTATTTTCGGTTTTAGGAGCTTTATATATGAAAACGATACGGAAATATCCCTTTCTGACGGCCTTTATCACCGTCATGATCCTGGGATTTTTAATAGGTGTGATCAAAGCGGCCCTGTATCCCAGGGACGTGTCTCTGACCCGGTATTTTGCCTGGCATCTGGCCCAGCCCTTCTGGACGGAGCTGCTGCCGGATTATACCGTAGAGGGCAGGAGCTCTCTGGGCCTGGTTTCCTCCGGCTATGACGAGGAGGGCCTGTTTGGGGAAGAGATAAAGGAAACAGAAGAAACAACCGGCGCTCTTCTGGCGGAAGATGCTGCGGGAGACGGGGAAGATGGCACTGCATACACCGGGGACTCTCCTGCAACGGTGGAAGGCGATGAGAATGCCGCGGACGGGGCAGATGTAGATGCCCTTTCGCAGGCGGACCGGCCGGATGGAGAAGCTACGGCTCCAAAGCCCGGTGTGACCGCCTTTGTCTCCTACGAGCCGGTAGAAACAGATTCCCGTTACTATACGGACCGGGGGCAGATTGCCCTTACCACGGAGTATCCTTATGAGACGGTGGGAGATGACTATTTTGCGGACGCGGCTTTTATCGGAGACTCCCGGACTTTGGGACTTCACGATTATTCCGGCTGGAAGGATACGGCGGACTTTTACTGCGAAAACGGATTTTCCATTTACCGCTGGACCAAAGGAGAAAAGGTGACCCTGCAGAGCACCGGCAAGAAGGTGGATCTAACCCAGGCTCTTCAGGAGAAAAAATATGGTAAAATCTATATAATGGCCGGGATGAATGACTTAGGCTACGGGAACACCGAATTTTTCGGAGAATGGTTTGACCAGTTCCTGACCATGGTAAAGACCGCCCAGCCTCAGGCTGTGATCTATCTCATGGCCAATCTTCACATCAGCGAAAAGGAAGACGGTGTGAAGGAGGAGATGAACAATCTCAACGTCAACGACAAAAACGCCACCATCGCCACCTTTGCGGATGGCGTGCAGACCTTTTATCTGGACGAGAATCCGCTGTTTTGCGATGAGAGGGGGTATCTTACGGCAGATATCACCTTTGACGGCTTTCATCTGTATGCTGCCCAGTATCCCGCATGGACGGACTTTTTAAAGTCCCATGGGGTAACGGATTATACCGGGGAGCAGTAGTTTCCTGAGAGGATGCGGGATGGATTTATTTGATTACATGCGCTCGACCAAAATGAAACAGGAATCGCCTCTGGCGGCCAGGATCCGTCCCAGAACCCTGGATGAAGTGGTGGGACAGGAACATATCATCGGAAAGGATAAGCTGCTGTATCGCGCCATCATGGCGGATAAGATCAGCTCCATCATCTTTTACGGACCGCCCGGTACCGGCAAGACGACTCTTGCCCAGGTGATCGCGAATACTACCAGTGCGGAGTTTAAGGCTATCAATGCAACCGCTGCCGGCAAGAAGGAAATGGAAGAGGTGATCACAGGGGCCAAGAATACCCTGGGGATGTATGGCAAGAAGACCATCCTCTTTATCGATGAGATCCATCGGTTCAACAAGGGGCAGCAGGACTACCTCCTTCCCTTTGTGGAGGACGGAACGGTGATCCTCATCGGCGCCACCACGGAGAATCCTTATTTCGAGGTAAACGGGGCTTTGATCTCCCGTTCCGTGATCTTTGAATTAAAGCCCTTATCGGCTGAAAATATCCGGGAACTCATTCACCGGGCCGTCTATGACGAAGAGCGGGGCATGGGCTCCTATAAGGCCGAGATCGATGAGGATGCCATGAACTTTCTGGCTGACTTATCCGACGGCGATGCAAGACATGCCTTAAACGCCGTGGAGTTGGGGATCCTGACCACGGAGAGAAGTACGGACGGCCTGATCCACATCACCCTGGACGTTGCCAGGGAATGTATCCAGAAGCGGTCCATGCGCTACGACAAGACCGGAGATAATCATTACGATATCATTTCCGCCTTTATCAAGAGCATGCGGGGGTCCGATCCGGATGCCGCTGTTTATTACATGGCCCGGATGCTGGATTCCGGAGAGGATGTCACCTTTGTTGCCAGGAGGATCATGATCTGCGCCGCAGAAGACGTGGGCATGGCAGATCCCCGGGCTCTGCAGGTGGCTGTCAGCGCTTCTCTGGCAGCAGAGCGGGTAGGTATGCCGGAAGCCAGGATCATCCTGGCGGAGGCGGCCATCTATGTTGCGACGGCGCCGAAGAGCAATGCGGTGATCTGCGCTGTGGACGATGCTCTTTCGACGGTACGGCAGACGGGCAACCTGCCGGTACCCACACATTTACAGGATGCCCATTACAAAGGAGCAGCCAAATTGGGACACGGGATCGGTTATAAATATGCCCATGATTATCCGGATCATTACGTGGAGCAGCAGTATCTGCCCTATGAGCTTTCCGGTCGGGAATTCTATTCACCCTCCGGCAACGGCTATGAAGTAAAGATCGATGAGCATATGAAGAAACTGAAAAAGAACGCAAAAAAAGAAGACTCTGCAAAGAAAGATTAAAACAGAGTCTTCACCAGATATTGATAGATTTCCTGATTCCGCTTCTGCCAGTTCTCACAGATGGTGGAAGCGGCTTCTTCCACGGGGACGGATAAGGTGATATCCACCAGCTTCTCTCCCCGGTCTTTGGCAACCAGATGGGCTTCGTATTCCCCGGAGGTCGCCTTGTAATATTCCCCGTAAACCGAGATCTCATTGCGGATGGCCAGAGCGTTATCCTTTAAATAACTGTCGATCTCATTTCGGATGGTCTCACTGATCCGATTTCCGAAGAAACGGATGGTCTCCTGCCCCTCCTTGGTAATGCTTAAGTGGGTGCGGTTTCGCATGGACTGTCCTTTGATCAGATCCGAATCCATCAGTTCACCGATGGCCTGCTGGAGATTGATGAAATTGGTGTACCCCTGTCCTAAGATAAAGTCGCCGATCTGCGCCTTGGTCAGAGGAAAATCCACCCGGTCCAACATATAGAGAATGATTAATTTATAGATGGTTAAGGGTTCCTGTGCCATACCATTCATCTTAAATTATTCAAACTTTATATGCAAGAAGCTATTGCCAAATTAAAATGAATCGTATACAATAACCGACATAAGCAACACGATCTGTTAGATTTATATATCTGATCTGTCATGTATGATCAAAAGCATGATTGTTCTTACATCGTTCCGTGTGTTTTAGAAACCCCAATTAAATTTTTTTAATAGTTTTAGTGAGGATTTGTATGAGAGAAAAATTGGAATCATTATCTCTGGCAGCACTTCGCGACCTTGCAAAGAGCAGTGGTTTAAAAGGTGCCGGAAGCATGAAGAAGGCAGAACTCGTTGACGCATTATGTGCGCTGGATGAGGAAAGCAGGAAGGGAGAAACTGCGGAGCCCAAGAAGCCTGCAGCAAAGAAGACGTCCCGTAAGAAAGCCGCAGAAGAGGAAAAGGAGCCTGCTGAAGAGGAAGAGCCCAAGGAGAAGAAGGCTTCCAAATCCGCAAAGACCGCCAAAGCCGAGAAGGCTTCCGATGCAGAGGAAGCAGAGAAGGAAGAAGCGGATGAGAAGACCGAAGAGGAGCGTAATGCCGAGCTGGACAGCGGCCAGACCGCAAACGGTATCCTGGAAGTAATGCCGGACGGTTACGGCTTTATCCGCTGCGAGAACTATCTTCCCGGGGAGCACGATGTATATGTATCCCCTAGCCAGATCCGCAGATTCAACCTGCGTACCGGTGATATCGTGGAGGGAAATACCCGCATCAAGGCTTCCAATGAGAAGTTCAGCGCTCTCTTATATGTAAAGAAGGTCAACGGATCGGTTCCCGACCTGGCCCATAAGCGTAAGAACTTTGAAGACCTGACCCCCATTTTCCCCGATGAGCGTATCCGTCTGGAAACCGGCAGATCTTCCGTGGCCATGCGGATCATGGATCTGATGAGCCCGGTGGGCAAGGGTCAGCGTGGTATGATCGTATCCCCTCCGAAGGCCGGTAAGACCACTCTCTTAAAGGAAGTGGCAAAGTCCGTTAAATTAAACAATCCCGAGATCCATCTGATCATCCTTCTGATCGACGAGCGTCCCGAGGAAGTTACCGATATTAAGGAAGCCATTGAAGGACCCAACGTGGAAGTCATCTATTCCACCTTCGATGAACTGCCGGAACATCATAAGCGTGTGTCCGAGATGGTCATTGAGCGTGCAAAGCGTCTGGTAGAGCTGCATCAGGATGTTATGATCCTTCTGGATTCCATCACCCGTCTGACACGGGCCTATAACCTTACGGTTCCCCCTTCAGGAAGAACCTTATCCGGTGGTCTGGATCCCGCGGCTCTGCACATGCCCAAGCGGTTCTTCGGTGCAGCCCGTAACATGCGGGAAGGCGGCAGCCTGACCATTCTGGCAACGGCCCTGATCGACACCGGCAGCAAGATGGACGACGTAGTATACGAAGAGTTTAAGGGAACCGGTAACATGGAAATGGTTCTGGACCGCAAGCTTTCCGAGCGCCGGATCTTCCCCGCCATCGATATCCCTAAGTCCGGTACCAGAAGAGACGATCTTCTGTTATCCGACGACGAACTGGAAGCGATCAACATGATCCGCAAGACCTTCAACGGCTTAAAGCCGGAAGAAGCAGTGGACAAGGTCATCGACCTGTTCTCCAGGACCAAGAACAATGCCGAATTCGTAAACATTGCCCGGAAGCGTTTTATCACCATGTAAACCGGATTTATCTGCCAATAGGGCCTGCATACAGGCCGTTTACGGACTGCTTAAAAAGTACTTGCTTACCTGCTATCCCTGTGCTACAATGATAAAGCTGTTCACGGATATCAGTGTTATAGTCTGATCAGGCCCTGGCAGCAATACTATATAATTGGTTTACTGCGACGAAGGTCGCAATCGAGAGGTGAATAAAATGAGAGAAGGAATCCATCCTGCTTACTATCAGGCAACTGTAACCTGCAACTGCGGTAACACATTTACTACAGGATCTACCAAAGAAGAGATCCACGTAGAAGTTTGTTCCAAGTGCCATCAGTTCTATACCGGACAGCAGAAAGCTTCCAGAGCTGACGGACGTATTGAGAAGTTCAACCGCAAGTACGGTATTACAAACAAATAAGAAATGCAGGAAGGTTGAGGTTT